>QHVP01000038.1 GCA_003222295.1 Acidobacteriota bacterium
TGTGGCTGCTGGGGGCGGCCGCCGGCGTCACGCTGGCGGCGTGGCTGGTGAGGCTTCTCGTCGCTCTTGCCCCCGTCCGGGTCCCGCGGCTGGCCGACGTCGCCGTCGATGGACGGGTGCTCCTCTTCGGCGTCGCCTCCGCGCTCCTCAGCGGAGTCGCTTTCGGCCTTCTCCCCGCCCTCCAGGCCACGCGCGTGCAGCCGGCGGATTCGCTGCACGGCGGACGGATGCCGGCCGTTTCGCGGCGCCGCATCTCGGGCGCCCTGGTGGCGGCCGAGATGGCGCTCGCCATCCTCCTTCTCGTCGGGGCCGGGCTCGTGCTCGAGAGCCTCCGCCACCTGGTCGCGGAGCCGCCCGGATTCGATCCCGACGGCGTGCTCACCGCCGAGCTGAGCCTTCCCGCCAAGCGCTATCCGACCTCGGCGTCGCGGGCGCGGTTCTACGCCGCGTTGACCGGGCAACTCGGAACCCTGCCGGGAGTGTCGGGCGTGGCCGTGGTGACCCCGCTCCCCTTCTCGAACGACGCCGTCACGACGCGCGTGAACGTGCCCGGACGCGACGAAGCGCCGGCGGACGCCCCGCGCAGCGTGTACGCCGCGGCCACGCCGGAGTACTTCCGCACCATGCGAATCCCGCTCCGTCGGGGCCGCCTCCTGACCGCGGGCGACACGCGGGAGGCGCCGCCGGTGGCCGTCGTCAACGAGGCGTTCGCCGCGCGTGTGTTCCCCGGCGAGGACGCCATCGGCCGGACCCTCCGCATCGGCGTCCATGCGGACGAGGGCGATCCCGAGACGTTCCAGATCGTCGGCGTCGTGGGCGACGTGCACAACGGCGGCCTGCATCGTGCGCCGGAGCCGCAGGTCTACGTGCCCCAGGCGCAGCACACCTGGGCATGGGGCGCCGTCGCCCTCCGCACCTCGGGCGAGCCGGCCGCGCTGGCCGCGAGCGTTCGGGGCGAGGTGAGACGGCTCGATCCCGAGCTGGCCCTGATCGCCACCTCGACCATGCGGGAGCGCCTTTCCGAGTCCCTCGCCCCTGCGCGCTTCGTGGCTACCCTGCTCTCCGTCTTCGCCGCCGTGGCCGCCGCCCTCGCCGGCATCGGGCTCTACGGCGTGCTCGCCACCACCGTCGTCCAGCGCACGGGCGAGATCGGCGTGCGGATGGCCCTGGGCGCCCGCGTCGCCGACGTCCTGCGGCTGGTCATCGGCGAGGCCGCACGCATGGCGGGGATCGGGATCGCCGCCGGCGTCGCGGCCGCCATCGGCCTGACGCGCCTCATGGCCTCGCTCCTGTTCGGCGTGGGGCCGCGAGATCCACGCACCTTCATCGCCGTCGTGGCCTCGCTGTTCGCGATCGCGCTGGCCGCGGCCCTCGTCCCCGCGTGGCGGGCGGCCCGGATCGACCCCGCCGCCTGTCTGCGCCGGGAGTAGTCCTCAGGCCTTCGGCGGCGCGCCCATCACCTTCTCGGCCGCTTCGTCGAAGTAGAGCACCCGGCCCTCGCGGTACGACTGCACGGACATGCCGATGGCCACCATGGCCCGGTAGCCGGTGTCGGCGTCGAGGACGGGGGTCTTCCGCGTGCGCACGCAGCGCAGGAAGTTCTCCATGTGCGACTCGCGCGGCTCCGTCTCGATCTTCATCTCGATGGTGCCGTGCTTCTCCTTGAAGGCGGGCTTGGCGATGCCCTGCGGCGTGACCGTGATGGCGATGCCCTGCGGCGTGACCGTGATGAAGTCCACCTTCCCCTCGAACTTGCCGTCGGGGACCATCATGATCGTGCCCTCGTGGCCGCGGATGAGCCCGGGGATGTGCGTATCGTTGGCCATGCTGGAGCTGAGGACCAGCGAATGGCCCTTCGGGTAGTCCGCGGTCAGCATGAAAGTGTCGGGCACTTCGCGCCCGTCGTCGGTGAACACGTAGTTCCCCCCGCTCCCGTACACGCGGCGCGGGAACTGCGCCTCGCCCCAGCAGATCTGCAGCGGCGCCACCACGTGGTAGAAGAGGTCGGTCGCGATCCCGCCCGAGTAATCCCAGTACTTCCGGAAGCGGAAGAAACGGTCGGCGTCCCAGGCGCGCGGGGGCGCATCGCCGAGCCACATCTTCCAGTCCACGAAGTCCTCGCCCTTCCCCTGTGGGCCCGCGTCGGGCTCGATCGTCCAGTTCCACTCGCCGTTCTCGGAGTTGCGATGGTAGGAGCCCTGGCTCATGAGCAGCTTGCCGATCATGCCGTCCTGGATGGCCTGGCGTGCCTTCCACCATTGGTCGGAGCTGGTGGTCTGGGAGCCGACCTGCAGCACGCGGCCCGTCTGCTTGACCGCCGCCGCCACCGTCTTGGCCTCCTCGACCGTGTGCGGCATCGGCTTCTCGAGGTACACGTCCTTGCCCTTGGCCATCGCCTCCAGGGCCATGCGCGCATGGCCCTGGAGGCGATGGTGACGGCGTCCACGTCGGAACGGTCGAGGACCTCGCGGTAGTCGAGCGTCGAGTCGCAGCTCTTCGCGAACGCCGCGGCCGCGTTCTTGCGCCGGGCGTAGACGTCGCACACGGCCACGACCTGCGTGGCCAGCTCGGGATCGGGCGGCCTCTGATCCTTCGGGGGAGGCCCGAAGGCCGGCGGCGTGGGCTCGATCTGCCCCCCCGTCTCCATGACCCACTGGAGCAGCCGCCGGCCGCGGCTGCCGGAGCCGATGAGCGCCACGTTGATGCGGTCGTTCGCGCCCAGGACCCGGGCCTGGGCGGAAGTGGCGCCGCCCACGACCCCGAGGGCCACGCCCGCCCCCACCGCCGACTTGACGAACTCCCGGCGGCCCAGCCTTCGTCGTTCCATACCGCCCCCCTTTTGAAAGTTGAACTCGAGCCCGGGTGGGATGTTACTCTCGCCGCTCCTTGCCGAGCACGCTGCGCAGAGAGAAGACGCTCCGGCTGGTCCCCGCCCTGCTGGCGCTGGCGAGCCTGGGCGCGTTCTGCCCCCGGGAGACGCGCCGACCCCCGGCGTCCGCCCCCGGGGCCGAGGTCGAGCTGGCGCCGCTCAGCGCCGAGCTCTCGGAGCCGGGCGGCTACTTCGACACCGACAACCTGATCTCGAACGAGACCCCGTATCTCCAGGTCGCCGATCAGCTCGCCGCTTCCGCCCCCACCGGCGGCGTCTACGTCGGCGTGGGGCCCGACCAGAACTTCAGCTACATCGCGCGCGTCCGGCCGCGCTACGCCTTCATCCTCGACGTCCGGCGCCAGAACATGCTGCAGCACCTCCTGTTCTCGGCGCTCTTCGCGCAGGCGGACGACCCGTACCAATACCTCTGCCGGCTGTTCTCGCGCGCGTGCCCGAGCGTCACGCCGGAAGGCGCCCTACCCGGAGTCGAGCGCACGCTGCGGGCCCTGGAGCCGCAAAAGCCGTCCGAAGCGGCGTTCGCGGCGAACCTGGACGCCGTCTATCGGCACATCCAGGACTCGCTGAGGTTCTCGCTGCGCAGCCGGGACCGCCTCGACATCCGCAACGTCTACCGGGCCTTCTTCGACGAGCAGGCCGAGATCCGCTTCCGTACCTTCGGGCGCACCTCGGGCACGTACCATCCCACCTACCGGACGTTGCTCCGGGCGCGCAGCCCCAGCGGGCGCTTCGGGAGCTTCCTCGACTCGCCGGAGGACTACGCGTTCGTCCGCGATCTCTCGCGCGCCCAGCGCATCGTCCCCGTGGTCGGCGACTTCGGCGGGCCGCATGCGCTGCGCGCGATCGGCGGCTGGGTGCGCGCCCACGGCCTGACCGTCTCCGCCTTCTACACCTCGAACGTCGAGTTCTACCTGATGCGCAACCAGGCCTTCGCGGCCTTCGTGGCCAACCTCCGCGAGCTGCCGAGCCAGCCCGAGAGCGTCCTCATCCGCTCCTGCTTCGACTACGGCCGCTCGCACCCGGCGGAGATCCCGGGCAGTCGCAGCGTGCTCCTGCTCCAGCGGCTGCCGCGCTTCCTCGAGCTGTACGACGCCGGCGCGTACACGACGGACTGGGACGTGTGCACGGCTGACTACCTGCGCTGACGGAGCATGATCGTCCTGCACGCCGGACTTCGTGGTGACGCCCTCTGGGTCTGGGGTGAGCAACCGAGCCACCCGGACGGTTCGCCGCCCACCTCTCCCTACGACGCGGGACCGGATCTTCTCGGCGCGGCCCTGAAGGCCGCCGCCCTCGGACTCTCCGCTCCACCGCGCGTGACGCCCGTCATCGGATGGCTGCCGACGGCGAGCGGGGTCCCCGTCGCCTCGAGCCCGCTGATCGCGCCGCCGCCGCCGCCCAGGCAGAGGCCAGTGCTCGCGCCCTGGACGCTCACCGCGTCTCCTCTCGAGCCCGCGGCCAGTGTCGACTTCCTGGCCGCGTGCGTCGGCAAGGAGGCGCTGGCGCCGGGTGTGTTCGTGGGCAGGGACCTGGCGTTTGCCGCGGCCGCGCTCCAATTCGCGGCCGGGCTCGTCGTCCGGCATCACTACGTGCCGAGCGTGGAGGAGCGCGAGGGCGCGTACCGGGCCGTCTGGCTCCCCGTGATCGAAGGTCCGGATGCGGACCGGCTCACCGCGCTCGCGCGCGCCATGCCCGCCGCCGGCCGCGCCATCGGCATGGACACGAAGAGGCCGCCCGCTCTCTCCTCCGCCGATCTGCTGCGCGGGTTCGTCACGGCCGTGGTCGATCACCTCGTCCGCGCCGCCAGCCGCGACGACGCGGACACCGCGAAGCGCGACCGCACGTTCGACAGCCTGCACGACCAGTGGCTCCACGCCCTGCGCTCCCCGGACGCCACCATGCTGGCCGCACCCGCGGAGCTGGCCCGCTTCGCGCGCCACGTCCGCGACTGGCAGCGCCCGATCGCGACGGCCACGACCGCACCCTTCCGCCTGACCTTCCGCCTCGAAGAGCCCGCGGTCACGNCCCCAGCCTGCTCGTGAGCGCGGACGACGTCTGGCAGGGCCGCGCGCGACGCGCGCTCCGCCGCGAAGGGTTCGACGCCAGGGAGCACCTGCTGGCCTCGCTCGGCCAGGCCTCGCGGATCGACGCGCGCATCGAGGACAGCCTCCGCCAGCATGCGCCCGGGGACTACGCCACCGATGCGACCGGCGCCTTCGAGTTCCTGAGCCGCAGCTCGATCGGCCTCGAGCAGGCGGGCTTCGGGATCCTCCTGCCCCAGTGGTGGACGCGGAAGGGCACGCGGGGCCGGCTGACCGTCAAGGCCGTGGTCGCGACTCCGAAGCTGAAGAGCGAAGGCGGGCTCGGCCTCGACCAGCTCGTGAAGTTCGACTGGAAGGTGGCGCTGGGGGGCAGCGTGCTCACGCGGGCCGAGCTCGAGGACCTCGCGCGCCTCAAGACGCCCCTGGTGCGCGTGCGCGGCCAGTGGGTGCACGTGAGCGCGCAGGAGATCGAGGCCGCGCTGCGCTTCTGGAAGGAGAAGGGCGGCAAGGCGGCGGTGCGCGACCTCCTGCGCCTCGACCTCGGCGTGCCCGGCACCACGCCGGCGCTTCCCTTCGACGGCGTGGAGGCGACGGGCTGGGTGGGCGACCTCCTGCGCAAGGTCGAAGGGCACGCCGCCTTCGAGGAGGTCGCGCCGCCGCCCGGGCTGCACGGCACGCTGCGGCCCTACCAGGTCCGCGGCTACTCGTGGCTCGCGTTCCTGGGACAGTGCGGCTTTGGCGCCTGTCTCGCCGACGACATGGGCCTGGGCAAGACGGTGCAGGCGCTGGCCCTCATCGAGAGGAACTGGACGGCGGGAGCGCGGCGGCCGACCTTGCTCATCTGCCCGACGTCGGTGATCGGGAACTGGGAGAAGGAAGCCGAGCGCTTTACGCCCGGCCTGCCCCTCCTCGTCCATCACGGCGCCGGGCGCGCGAAGGCCGCGCTGCAGGAGCAGGCGAGCCGCCACGCCATCGTCATCTCGAGCTACGCGCTGCTCCACCGCGACCTGGAGGCCCTCAAGGAGGTCGATTGGGCGGCGGTGGTGCTCGACGAAGCGCAGAACATCAAGAACCCCGAGACCAAGCAGGCCCGCGCCGCCCGCGCGATCCCCGCGGCGTCGCGCATCGCCCTGACCGGCACGCCCGTCGAGAACAACGTGGGCGACCTGTGGTCGCTGATGGAGTTCCTGAACCCCTCGCTGCTCGGCAGCCAGGCCGAGTTCAAGCGCACGTTCTTCGTCCCCATCCAGGCCGCGCGCGACGCGGACGCGACGGCGCGGCTCCGGCGCCTCACCGGCCCCTTCATCCTGCGGCGCCTCAAGACCGACCGCAGCATCATCGCGGACCTGCCCGCCAAGATGGAGATGAAGGTCTTCTGCACGCTCACGCGCGAGCAGGCGTCGCTCTACCAGGCGGTGATGTCGGAGGCGATGGAGGCCCTGAAGGGCGCCGCCGCGGAGGGCATCCAGCGCAAGGGCGTCATCCTGGCCACGCTCTCCAAGCTCAAGCAGGTCTGCAACCATCCCGCGCAGTTCCTCCGCGACAACTCTCCCCTGCCCGGGCGCTCGGGCAAGCTCGCGCGGCTGACCGAGATGATGGAGGAAGTGATCGAGACCGGCGACCGCGCGCTCGTCTTCACCCAGTTCGCGGAGATGGGCGCGCTGCTCAAGCGCCAGCTGGAAGAGACGTTCGGCCACGAAGTCCTCTTCCTGCACGGCGGCGTGCCCAAGGCACAGCGCGACCGCATGGTGGACCGTTTCCAGAAGGACGAGGGCGGACCGCCTGTCTTCATCCTTTCCCTGAAGGCGGGCGGCACCGGCCTCAACCTCACACGCGCGAGCCACGTGTTCCACTTCGACCGCTGGTGGAACCCGGCCGTGGAGAACCAGGCGACCGATCGGGCGTTCCGGATCGGCCAGCGGCGCAACGTCCAGGTCCACAAGCTTGTCTGCGTGGGCACGCTGGAGGAGAAGATCGACGAGATGATCGAGAAGAAGAAGGGCATCGCCGAGCACGTCGTGGGCACCAGCGAGGCCTGGCTGACCGCGCTGTCGACGTCCCAGCTCCGTGAGCTGATGACCCTCCGCGCGCGCGCGGTGGCGGAGTAGAGATGCCCAGGGACCGCGACCGTCCGTGGTGGCGTGATCCGGAGGCGAGCGGTCCGCGCGAGGCGCGGGGCGGGATCAAGGCCCATTCGCGGCGAGGGTCCTTCGGTCAGAGCTGGTGGGCGCGGCGGTGGCTGGACGTGCTGGAGCGGCTGGAGCTGGGCGGGCGCCTGACCCGCGGCCGATCGTATGCGCGCCGCGGGCAGGTCCTCGACATCGCGATCGAGGAGGGACGCGTGGCGGCCTCGGTACAGGGTTCGCGCAAGGAGCCCTACGCCGTCACGGTGCAGATCGCCCCGCTCTCCGCGCTCGCGTGGCGCGGCGTGGCCGAGTCGCTGGGCGAGGAAGCGCGTTTCGTGGCGAAGCTGCTCGCCTCCGAGATGCCGGAGGACGTGGAGGCGGCGTTCCAGCGCGCGGGGGTCTCGCTCTTCCCGGTCCGCCGCGCCGAGCTCGTCACCGAGTGCTCCTGCCCGGACTGGGCGAACCCGTGCAAGCACATCGCCGCCGTCTACTATCTTCTCGGCGAGGAGTTCGACCGCGACCCGTTCCTGATCTTCCAGCTGCGCGGACGGTCGCGTGAGGCGCTGGTCACGCTTCTGCGCTCGTCCCGCTCGGAGCGTGCACGGCCTCGTCTCCCCGCCGCCCCCGCGACTGCCGTCGCGCCTCTGCCCGCGGATCCGGCCGCTTTCTGGTCGGGGGCCGAGATCCCGCCGGCGCCGGAGGTCCGCGTTCCGGACACGACGGCGGCCCTCTTGCGCCGTCTCGGTCCGTTCTCCTTCTGGCGCGGAAAGACGCCAATGACCGCGGAATTGGACCCGCTCTACGATCGTGCCACGGCGCGCGCGCTCGACGTCTTCGTCGGCGCGCGCCGGTGACGGCCGGCGGCACGCGTCACTTCACTTCCCCCGCAGCTTCGCCACCGTACCGTCCACGCCGCTGGGCGGCTGCTCGTTCGCGAACTGGTCCTCGTCGTGGACGGCGGCCTTCAAGCGGGCCAGCTCGGCCTTGAGCGTTCGCGTCAGCTCCTCGTGGCCGGGTTGGCCGTACAGGTTGTGCAGCTCGGAAGGGTCGTGCACGAGGTCGAACAGCTCCCACTGGTCCTTCTTCCAGAAGTAGATCAGCTTGTGGGTGCGGGTGCGGACCCCGTAGTGCGCGCGCGTGTTGTGATCGCCGGGGTCGTGGTAGTAACGGTAGTACATCGACGTGCGCCAGTCGGCGGGCGCCCGGCCGCGCAGGATGGGCAGGAGGCTTCGGCCCTGCATGCCTGCGGGGACGGCGACGCCCGCGGCCTCGAGGAAGGTCGGGGCGAAATCCACGTTGAGCGCGATCGCGTCGCTGCGCGTTCCGGGCGCGATGACCCCCGGCCAGCGGACGAGGAACGGCATGCGCAGCGACTCCTCGTACATGAATCGCTTGTCGAAGAGGCCGTGGTCTCCCAGGAAGAAGCCCTGGTCGCTGGTATAGACCACGATCGTGTTCCGGGCGAGGCCGCTCGTGTCCAGCAGCGCGAGCAGGCGGCCCACATTGTCGTCGACGGACTGGATCGTGGCCAGGTAGTCCTGCATGTAGCGCTGGTACTTCCACCGCGCGAGCGCCTCGCCGGTCAGGGCGACGGCCTGGCCGTCACGCGTGATCGTCACCGTGGCCGGCTCGTCCGCGAGCCATTGCGTGCGCTCCGCGTCGCTGAGCCCCGACGGCGGCTCCAGCTTCAAGTCGCGGCGCGTGAGGTCGTCGGCCACGCGCTGCTGGTTCTCGTGGAGGGCGTCGGTGCGCGTCGCGTAGGAATCCCAGAGCGTCTCCGGCTCCGGGATCCAGCGCCCCGCGAACTGCGCGCGATGCGGCGCGTCCGGCTCCCAGGGCCGGTGCGGCGCCTTGTGATGGACCATCAAGAAGAAGGGCTTGTCCTTCGGTCGGCTCTTCAGGAAATCGATGGCGAGATCGGTGATCACGTCGGTCACGTACCGGCCCGTGTACTTCGTCTCGCCGTCCGCGGTGTAGAACACCGGGTCCGCATACGCCCCCTGTCCGGGGAGGATCTCCCAATGGTCGAAACCGGCCGGATCGCTCCCCAGATGCCATTTGCCGATCATGCCCGTGTGGTAGCCGGCCTCCTGGAGCAGCTTCGCCACCGTCAGGCGCGAGCTGTCGAAGCGGTTGAAAACGGGCACACCGTTCAGGTGCGAGTACTGGCCGGTCAGGATCGCGGCGCGGCTCGGCGTGCAGATCGAGTTCGTGACGAAGACGTTGTCCAGCTGCATGCCGTCGCGCCCGAGGCGGTCGATGTTCGGTGTCTGGTTGACGCGCGACCCGTACGCGCTGATCGCGTGCGCGGCGTGGTCGTCGGACATGATGAAGATGACGTTCGGGCGATCGGCGGCGGGCGCCTGCGACCCGAAGGCGGAGAGGATGATCGCCAGGAGCGGCCGAATCATGCGGGCGATGCTAGCAGCAGTTGGACCCATCCTGACTCATGATGAACACATCATCAGGGAGTGAGGTTGCCTCTCTCGTTGAAGGCTCCGGACCAAAGGAGTACGCTGCATCCATGCCGAAGCCGACAGTCATCTATGCTCCCTTCCCGACCTTGGAAGAGGTGGCTCGCATCTACGGCATCTCCCCGGCGCGTCGAAAGAGAATCGAACGAGACGTTCAGGAGTTCCTGACGCGTAATGGCGCCGCGAACAAGCGAACACAGCGACGCGCGGGAGCGGCGCGCCGATCGAAGACGAAATAGGCCGCGCTGGAACCGTCAGGTCTTTCTCAACGTTCCATTCGATGACATCGATCGTTACGAGGATTGCTTCCTCGCGTACATCGCAGGGCTTGCCGGCCTCGCTCTCCTCCCGCGTTCGGTCCTTGAGATCCCCAGCGCCGGCCGCGACCGCCTGAGCCGCATCTTCCACCTGATGCGTAAATGTCGATACTCTGTTCACGATCTATCACGCATCCAACTCCGCGCCGGACGCTATCCGCGCTTCAACATGCCCCTGGAGCTGGGAATGGCGACGGCTCTCACCATCAGTCGACCCGCACATGATCGATACGTGTTCGCCACCGATTTCCGGCTCGTTCAGCAGGTCGCTTCCGACCTCGGCGGTATCGACGTCTACGAACATCGCGGCCGGCCGCAAGGTGTCCTCGCGGCATTGACGAATGCGTTCGTTCATCACCGGCACGCCGTTCGACTCAGAGAACTCACGATCATCCGGCGCGAGCTTCGGCGCTGGGCAGACATCAACTGTCGCGGGACGAGGCCTCGCCGCAGCGTTTACGAGCCTGCGGTCTTTAGAGACATGGTCCTGTTCGCGACCGGATTGGCGCGAGAGGTCAGCGGTGAACCGGGACCGCTCAGCCGATGACCTGGTCACGACGCCTGCATCGCTGCCAACTGCGCGCTCGCTCGGCGCAGCGAGCGCTTGGACCGGTCCAGGCCTGACCAGAGGTCGCCGACGGCGGTCATGCGGTGCGCCATCGTCCGCACCGTGAACGTCCTCGGCCCGACCTCGCCGCGCTCGATCTCCTCCCAGGTGCAGGGCGCGGACACGGGCGCGCCCGGCCGCGCGCGCACGGCGTAGGCGGCGGCGAAGGTGGCGCTGTATCCGTTGCGGCCGGTGTCGACGTAGATGCGCCCGCCCCGGTCCGCCTTGGCGAACTCCTGGGTGAGGTGCCGCGGGTCGCGCCGCACCAGGACCCGGCCCACCGCGTGCGCGAACGACCCCACCTCGCCGAAGTCCGCCTTCCCGTCGAGAGGGACCACGATGTGGAATCCCTTCGAGCCCGACGTCTTCACCCAGCTCGGCAGGTCGAGCTCGCGGAGGAGGTCACGCACGCCCAGCGCGGCCGCGCGCAACACCTCCGGAGTCTCGTCCGCGGAGGGATCGAGATCGAAGACGCACACGTCGGGCTGGAAGAGGTCGGGCACCCGCGAGGGCCACACGTGCGGCGTGATGCAGTTCTGGTTGGCCAGCCAGAGGAGCGACCGGGTGTCGGATACGAGCGGGTAGTGCACGGTCCCCTCCTTCTTGGGCGCTTCAACGCGCTCGAGCCAGGGAGGGAAGCCCTTGATGACGTCCTTCTGCATGAACCCCTTCGCGCCGATCCCCTGGGGATAGCGCTCCATCGTCACCGGGCGCGCGCTCATGTGCGGGACCATCACCGGGGCGATCGCTTCGTAGTACGCCGCCAGCTCGCCCTTGGTGATCCCGTCGTCGGGGAACATCACCTTGCCGGGATGGGTGATCAGCGGCGTCGGTTCGCGATCCGCGCTCATCGCTCGAGTCAGGATACGCGACCCGTCGAAAGGAGACCGTCTGCTCAGGCGCCCTCGCGCACGACCTCGCGCGCGGCCTTGTCGAAGCGGACGCCGACGAGGCGCGGATGGCGCAGCTTTCCGTGCCTGGTCCATTCGATGAACGCCACCTGCACCACGATCTCGGGCCGCGCCCAGTGGAAGCGGACACGCGGCAGCCCCGTGCCCTTGGTGAACGGCGGCGCCGGGATCTCGATCGCGTCGAGACGCGCGCGCAGTTCGCGCAGCATCCTGGTGTCGAAGCCGGTCCCGATCTTGCCCGCGAAGACGAGGTCCTCGCCCTCGTAGTACCCGACGAGGAGCGCGCCCATCCTCGCACTTCATCTTCAGCCAGTGCGGCGAGCGGCGGTGCTCGTAGGGGGAGCCGCGTCGCTTGGCGATGATCCCCTCCCAGCCTTCGGCGAGCGCGCGCTCCCACGGCTTCGCGTCGTCCAGCTCGGCCACTCGTGCCAGCGGCGCACGGAGCGGCAAAGTCTTCAGCAGGGCGCGCCGCTCCTCCAGCGGCAGCGCGGTCACGCTGCGGCCCTCGAGCCAGAGGACGTCGAACACGTGGTACGCCGTCTTGCTCCCCGGGTCCCAAGCGGCCTCGCCGTCGAGGATCACGTCGTGAACGGGCAGGTCCGCGATCGCGCGCTGCACGGACGGATAGTCCTGTGGCCGCTGGTTGCGCGAGAGCAGGCGGACGTCAGTTCCGTTCTTGAACGCGAGCAGGCGGATGCCGTCGAGCTTGCGCTCGAAGAGCCATTCCGGGCCTGCGAACCGCTCCTGCGTGAGCTTCGCCGCCATCGGCTCGAGCCATTCGGGAAAGGGATCGCTCGTCATCGGCCACTCGACGTCCCGATCGTGACTCACATTCAATTCCGTGAATCCACAAGCCGCCGAATTCTTTCGAACCAAACGCCGACCCCGCGGCGTCTCATACCTTAATGAGAACCCGCCGCGCCGGCCTGATCATCCCCTGTCTTCTCGCCGCCCTGCCCGCCGTCGCCGCCCCCGCCGAGGACCGACCGCGCCTCGAGCTCAAGCGCGTCGCCACTCCCCCGACCATCGACGGCCGGCTCGATGACGAGGCGTGGCAGGGCACGACCCTTTCCCTCGGCGAATGGCTGACCTACAACCCGCTCAACGGCGAGAAGCTCGCGCAGCAGACAGAGGTCCACGCCGGTTACGACGAGCGCTACCTCTACTTCGCCTTCCACTGCGTGGACCCCGAGCCGGGCAAGGTCCGCAGCACCATCAGCCGCCGCGACAGCATGTTCGACGACGACTGGGTGGGCCTGAGCCTCGACTCCGTCGGCAACGGCCAGAGCTCGTACGACCTCTTCATCAACCCCGCGGGGGTCCAGGGCGACATCCTGACCACGCCCAGCGCGGGCGAGAACTCCGCCCCCGACTTCGTCTGGGACAGCGCCGGCCGGCGCACGCCCGAAGGCTACGACGTCGAGATGCGGATCCCCTTGACGACCATCCGATTCAAGAGCGGGCCCGAGGTGCGCATGGGCATCCTCTTCTGGCGGCGGGTGAGCCGCCTCGGCATGTCCGCGTCCTGGCCGGTCGTCCCCGCCGGCCGCAGCTTCATCGAGCGCCATGCCATGCTCGTCCTCCACGACCTCCGGCGCCCGCTCACCCTCGAGGTCACGCCCAGCGCGACCTACTCGCGCCGGCAGACGCGCGCGACGCCGACGTCGTTCGCGCCCGCGGAGTCCAATCCCGACGCCGGACTCACCGTCAAGTACGGGATCACGTCCTCCGCGACCCTGGAGGGGACGGTCAACCCCGACTTCAGCCAGGTCGAGAGTGATGCCTTCCAGGTCCAGGTCAACCAGCGCTACCCCCTCTTCTTCTCCGAGAAGCGCCCCTTCTTCATGGAAGGGATGGGCAACTTCCAGCTGGCGGGCGTCGGCGGCGACGCGGTGATGCGCACCGCCGTGCACACGCGGCGCATCGCCGATCCCCTCTGGGGCGCGAAGACCACGGGCACCGCCGGACGGGTCGGCTTCGGGATCCTGGCCGCCGGCGACGAGGCCCCCGGCCACCAGCTCGAAGGCGAGCCGAACCCCTTCCTGGGCGAGCGGCGCGACTTCTTCATCGCGCGCAGCCAGCTCAGCCTCGGCCGCTCGAGCTACGTCGGCGGGATCCTCACCGACACCGAGTTCGGCACCGGCCACAACCGGGTCGGCGGTGCGGACGTGTCGCTGCGCTTCGGGCAGCAGGGCGCGAGCGGGACGTTCCTCGCGACCACGACCGTCTCTCCCGACGGGCGCGACAGCAAGAGCGGCCTGGGCGGGCAGGCGACGTACTCGTTCGAGAACAAGCGCGTCGTCGTCATCTCGCAGATGGAGCACTACGACCGCGGGTTCCAGATGGACACCGCGTTCCTCAACCAGGTCGGCATCACCCAGGGCTGGAGCTACGTCGCGCCGAGCTTCTATCCCGACGCCAAGAAGCATCCCTGGTTCAAGCGGTTCGTGCCGTTCGTGTTCGCGCAGTACGGCCACGACCGCATCCAGGGCGGCGGGAAGTGGATCGTCGTCCCCGGCGTGCGCATGCACTTCACGCGGCAGGGCTTCCTGCGCATCGACGGCCTGGTCGGGCAGGAGCCGTGGGTGCAGCGAACGTTCGACATCCGCAACGTGCGGGCCATCGGCCAGGCGCAGTTCACGCGTTGGCTCAGCGTGTACGCGCAGGCGAGCCGCGGCCGCTCGATCTTCTACGACGAAGTCGATCCCTACCTCGGCCGCAATCGCGCCTACAGCGCCCAGGTGAGCCTGCAGCCCAGCGCCCGCTTCAACCAGGCGTTGAGCTACGACCGCGTGGAATTCGACCGGATCCGCGACGGCTCACGCGTCTACACCGTGAACATCCTCAACACCAAGACGACCTTCCAGCTCAACCGCCACTTCTTCCTGCGCGCGCTCGTGCAGTACGACAGCTCCCGCGAGACGGTGCTCACCGATCTCCTGGCTTCCTGGGAGCTGCTGCCGGGGACGGTCGCCTATGCCGGGTACGGCTCGCTGATCGAGCGCCAGGACTGGGACGGCCAGCGGTTCATCCCCGCCGCGGGCTCCTACCGCACGGCGGAGCGCGGGCTGTTCTTCAAGGCGGCGTACGTGCACCGGTTCTGAGGCCCGCGCGCGTGTAGGTGATCCGCATCCCCAACGACTCCTTGCCGTCGGGCCCCACGTTGAACATGGAGAAGACGCGGGTATTGGGGTCCGTCATGGTCACGGTGGACCTCATCTTCGACACCTTGCCCGTCAAGTCCGGGCCGGTGATCCAGCCGTTCATCGTCTTGCTGGCGGCGTCGTGGGTGCTCTCGGTCGTCGAGAGGCCGGTGGACATGGAGTCCACCCAGCTCCCGACGTACTTCTTCTTGCCCATGTCATAGGTCTCGGTGCCGTGGCCTTCGAACGGGGTGGGCGGCGCGGACGGCGGCCCCATGACGAACGAGCCCTTGAAGTCTGAGATCAGGCACAGGCCGCCGCAGCCGACGCGGCTGATTTCGGTGCCATTGGAGACGGCCGGCGGGGCTCCGGGCACCATGAAGGACTCGACCTTCGCGTCCCAGGTCCCGGCCACATCCTTGAACATCGCATGCTCGGGGCCGGGCTTGGGCAGCGGCGGCATCTGCGGAGCGGCTGGCTTGTCCTGCGCCAGGGCCGGCGTGATCACAGCCAGGACGACCGTACAGGCGACGATGAACGTCTCCAGTCTTTTCACTTCAGACCTCCTGCTCGTGGATCTTCCGATTCTTTCCAAGGGAGAAGGACCGGGCAAGGGCCCGCAGTCAGAAATCCGCTCGCCGCGGCCGCCTCGCCCCATCCGTCCCGGGACGGATCAGCGGGCGTTAGGCGCCCATGTGCCGCCTCAACCGGCGCCGGATGCCCATCCAGTAGGAGACGTAGTAGCCGAGCACGACCGCTCCCGCGGCCAGCGAACCCGCCACGCCGAAGGCGGCAAGCCAGGGCGTGTCGACGGGCGCGTGACGCCACGAATGCCAGCCGCGCCAGAGCCCAAAGAGCACGCGCGCGGTGACGACGAGGGTCACGGCGAAGACCAGCCAGCGGTTGGGCGTGTAGTGGAGTGACTGCGGAGCGCGCTCCCAGCGGCTGAGCCACAAGCCGATGATACCGAGGGCGAACCCACCCAGAAGACCGAGCAGCGAGTAGAGGAACGCATGCGGCACCCAGATGCTCGTCAAGGCCGCGCCCATCATGAAGAGCGAGGTCGAAATGGCGAGGGCCACGAGGTTGAGGACCGCGACCCAGCCCCGGGCCTGCCGACGCGCCGTGCCCGCGCGGTAGCGGAGCACGAGCGACAACGGCATGAGCACGATCGGCGCAAGGGCGAGGGCGACGGCAAGGAGGATGAGAGGCGTGACGCCGATTATCGCCCCGGCGATCGTGGTCTCGGCACGGCGCCGCTCGAAGTCGGCCGGTGGCGTGCTCAGAAACGTGCTGGGGCAGCCATGACTTCCGTCTCCTCCCGGTACTAGACTCGAAGCAACTGACCGCCGCTGACAACTGACCGTGCCGAAGGAGGTCCCGATGAGCGCGAGACAACGGGGGGCCCTTCATCTCCTGCCGACGCTGGCCGTCCTGGCCGGCCTCTCCATGTGGCCCGCTCCCGCCGCCGCCCAGAACGTGAGCGCGACCGTTCGCGGCACGGTGACTGACGACGCCGGCGCCGTTCTGCCCGCGGTGCAGGTCACCGTGCGCAACCTCGCCACCGGCGCCGCCCACGAGCGAGCCACGGATGCGACGGGGAGCTACACGGTGCCGCTTCTCCCCCCCGGCGAGTACGAGGTCCACTTCGCGCTGGCCGGATTCCAGGGCGTGGCGCGCCGCGGGATCAGGCTCACCGTCGGCCAGGACGCGGTCGTGACTGTGAGGCTCCAGATCGGCCAGCGCTCGGAGGAACTGGTCGTGCAGGCCAACGCCTCCGAGGTCAACCTGACCTCGGGCGCGGTGAGCGGGCTGGTGGGCGAGCAGCAGATCCGCGAGCTCCCCCTCAACGGCCGCTCGTTCCAGCAGCTCGCGCTCCTCCAGCCCGGCGTCAACGCCGCCCTCGCCGCGGGCAACGACGTCATCGGGGGGCGCACGCCCAAGATCTCGATCAACGGCGCGCGCCCCGAGCAGAACAACTTCCTGCTCGACGGCACCGACATCAACAACGTCTACAACAAGACGCCGGGCTCGGCCGGCGGCGTGCTCCTCGGGGTGGAGGCGGTGCTCGAGTTCCAGGTCCTCACCAACGCCTACTCCGCGGAGTTCGGCCGCTCCGCGGGCGGAGTGATCAACGCCGTCACCCGCGCGGGCACGAACGCCTTCCACGGCTCCGCCTTCGAGTTCCACCGCAACTCCGCCCTCGACGCCAAGAACTTCTTCGACCCCGCCAGCCAGCCCAAGCCGGACTTCAAGCGCCACCAGTTCGGGGCCACCCTCGGCGGCCCCCTGCGCAAGGACCGCACGTTCTTCTTCCTGGCCTACGAGGGCTTCGTCGAGCGGCTCGGCGTCACCGGGGTCACCGCCGTCCCCGACGACGACGCGCGGCGGGGGATCCTGCCCGGCGGGCGTTCCGTCACCCTCCATCCCGCGATACCGGCCTACCTCGACACGCTGTTCGCGCACGCCAACGGACGACCCTTGGGGGGAGGCGCCGCCGAGTACCTCTTCTCCGGCACCCAGCCTACGGACGAGCACTTCGTCCAGGGCCGCATCGATCACCGTCTCTCCACCCGCGACACGCTCTTCGGCCGCGTCACCTACGACAACGGCGACGTGACCCGCATCCCGCCCAACAAGCCCCCCATCTCGACCCAGGTGGAGAAGACGCGGAACACCTACGTCACCCTCGAGCACCAGCACACCTTCTCGCCCGCGCTGCTCAACATGCTGCGCGTGGGGCTCAACCGGTCCGTCTCGCTCGCGGACAACCACCGGACCATCGACATTCCGCCCTCGATGTCCTGGATCCCGGGCGACCCCTTCGGCTACCTCACGATCCAGGGCCTCGTCACCGAGATGGCGGGCGACTTCCGCCTGCCCCGCAACGACCGGCTCAACAACTGGCAGCTCGGTGACACCGTGCTCCTCACGCGCGGCCGGCACTCCGCGCGCGCCGGCGTCCAGACGCAGTACCTGCAGTTCAACCAGAACACGACCAGCCAGGTGGGCGGAATCGTGGTCTTCACGAACCTCGAGAACTTCCTCCAGGGCCGCGCCGCCAACGTGGACTTCGCGGTCCCGGGCAAGATCGATCCGGACCGCAGGTATCGGCAATGGCTGTTCGCGGCCTTCGTGCAGGACGACGTCCGGCTGTCATCGCGTCTGACCGCGAACGTCGGGCTGCGCTACGAGCTGGTCACCACGCCCACGGAGGCGGACGGCAAGATCTCGAACCTCCGTAACGTGACGGACCGCGAGCTCACCGTCGGCGGGGCCTGGCACCGTAACCCGTCGCTGCGGAACTTCGCCCCGCGCCTGGGCCTGGCCTGGGACCCCTTCGGGACGGGCAAGACGTCGGTGCGCGCGGGCTTCGGCGTTTTCTACGACGAGATCCTGCCCAAGTACTACTTCTTCTCGGGCAGCCTCAACCCGCCCTTCACGACGCGGACCACGATCATCAATCCACCCCTTCCGAACGTGCTGGCGAACTTCAACCCCAACGCGCCCATCCGCGCGCAGCTCCAGACGGTGGACTACGACCTCCAGACGCCCTACATCATGCAGTTCAACCTCAGCCTGCAGCGGTCGCTGCCGGGAGACTTCGACGTCACCGTGGCCTACGTGGGCTCGCGCGGAAACAACCTGCTCCGGTTGGGCGACGCGAACCTCGCCCCGGAGTCGATCGTCAACGGAGTCAAGGTCTACCAGCCCGCGGCGGGCCGGCGCAACCCAAGCTTCGCGGGCATCTGGCAGCGGGTCACCGACGCGGAGTCCTTCTACAACTCGGCCCAGCTCAGCCTGCAGAAGCGCTTCACGCACGGCTGGCGGGCGCAGCTCTCCTACACCTTCTCGCGCTCGGTGGACGATTCGAGCGGCATCAACTCGCAGGACTTCAGCAACGTCGTGCAGTACGGGATGGACTGGTACGACCCGCTGCGCGACCGCGGCCTGTCCGCTTTCCAGGCCAAGCACAACCTGACCTTCAACGGCACCTGGGACCTGCCGTTCGCGCGGCAGAGCCGCGGCCTCCCCGCCGCCCTCCTGAAGGGGTGGCAGCTCAACAACATCACCACCGTGCGCTCGGGCCATCCCTTCACGGTCGAGCTGGGCTTCAACCG
This sequence comes from Acidobacteriota bacterium, assembly GCA_003222295.1. GTDB lineage: Bacteria > Acidobacteriota > Vicinamibacteria > Fen-336 > Fen-336 > AA29. The sequence continues at coordinate 18,632 of QHVP01000038.1, forward strand.
CTCGGGCAACCTGAACACTACCAGCTTCTCGCGGCACGAGCGCCCCGACCTCAAGCCGGGGTGTTCCAATAATCCCGTCCTGGGCGGCCCCGACCGCTATTGGGACATCAACTGCTTCCAGCTCCAGCCGGTGAACACGCGGGGCGACCTCGGACGCAACACGCTGATCGGGCCCTCTCTCGTCTCCGTCGACCTGTCGCTGCTCAAGTCCTTCGCGCTGGGCGGGGACAAGTCGCTGCAGCTCCGCGTCGAATGTTTCAACCTGCCGAACCATCCGAACTTTGCGGTGCCGTCCGGGCGCATCGCGTTCACCGGCGTGGCCGCGGATGGCTCGGCGATCGTGGCCCCGACCTGGGGTCGCATCACCTCCACCGTCACCACGTCGCGGCAGATCCAGCTCGGGGTCAAGCTCGCGTTCTGAGTTAAAATCCCCCGCGCTCTCGCCGCTCCATGTCGAACCTCATCGTCGGAAGCGTCACGCCGACCACCGCGCGCATCTGGGTGCGCGGGGAGAAGAAGAAGTACGCGCGGGCGAGCCGGCGCGCCTCTTGGGAGATCCACCGGACGAAGCTGGACCTGCCGCCCCCCCTGAGCGGGAGCTTCGTCCTCTAGGCAGTGGCGGCATGAAGCGCCTTCTCTCGGCCGTCCTCGCCCTCGCCCTCTCCTCCTGCGTCTCGCCCCGGACGTGCACCACGCTCGTCCCGGAGCCTCCGTACGACAAGGACGCCGTGCAGGTCACGTTCCTCGGCGTAGGCGGCCTGATCATCCGGTGGCAGGGCGCGGCGGTGATGGCGGCTCCGCTCTACTCGAACCCGACGATCGGCGAGATCGCGCTCAGCGAGATCCACACCGACCGCCAGCGCATCGACGCGCTGATGCGCGAGGACGTGTCGGGCGTGCGCGCGATCTTCCTGGGGCACGCGCACTACGACCATCTGATGGACGTGCCCTACGTGGCCCTTCACAAGGCGAAGGAGGCGGACGTCGTCGGCAACAACGCGATGGTCAAGCTGCTGGACCCGATCAAGGGGACGCTGGGCCCGCAACAGAAGCTGGTATCCCTCGAAAGCCCGTCGCCGGCGTCCTACGACGTGCCGCAGACCCGGTTCCGGATCCGCGCCGTCGTCTCCCAGCATTCGCCCCAGATCGGGCCCCGACTGATCGGCTGGCTGCCGCGGCTCCTCGGCCTCTTCATCCATTTCCCGCGGGTCACGCTATGGCGCGGGGAGGACGAGCAGCCGGCGAAGGAGCTGCCGGTGCGGGCGGGCACCTGGACGGCGGGGACGACGCAGGCCTTCGTCATCGAGCTCCTCGACAGGGACGGTACGGTCGCGTTCCGCGTCTACTACCAGGACTCGCCGACGATCCCGCCCTACGGTTATCCCGACTGGCCGAAGAGCTCGAGCACGTACGACCTCGCGATCCTCTGCCTGGGCGGCGCGACGGAGTACAAGGCTTTCCCCCGCGACATCGTCCGCTACCTCGCTCCCACCTACGTCATGGGAATCCACTGGGAGAACTTCTTCGACCCGCGGCCCATGCCGACTCCGGGAGCGACGAGAGTGACGGAGAAGATCCACTTCGCACCTGGGGTCAAGGAGGGCCGGTTCCTGAGCGCGGTGCGCGACGCCCAGCCGTCCGGCGGGCGGGCGATCGTCCCCTGCCCGGACAAGGTGGCGAGGTTCCGGAAGGGTCCCCACGGTTGGCAGCTCGAAGACGGCGAAGGGTGGAGCAGGAATCGGTGAGAGCCTGTATATGTATGACATCCCGACGTCGAAAGGCAGGCGCACGATGTCCCGCCCCCGCAAGACCTCCGTGGTCGTGACACCCAGGGTGTCTTCTGGCCTCAGCCGGCGTATCGAACGAGAGGCTCGTCGTCGACGGCACACAAAGAGCGAGGTCGTGAGGAAGATCCTCGAGGCCGCCCTGACCACCAGCGAGGCCGCGGATCCGAGCGATGAAGCCCGTCGTCAGTCGCTGCTCGTCAGCGGGCGCCGATCGGAGAAGGAGGCCCTCCGCTTCGTCGAGCACGCCGGAGACCAACGCGGGTGGCGATGAAGCGCGGCGCCATCGTCGTGGTCGCGGCCAAGGGTGCCTAGCGTCGATGAAGGGCTGCGGCGGTGGCTCGGACTGGAGTGATGCCCCTCAGGGGATGCTGCCGGGGCTGCGTGTTTCGGCCAGCGTCCGGATCCAGTCAACCAGCCGCACTCCGCCCACCTCGGTGGTGTAGACGGCGGGACTGTTGATGACGCAGTGCTCCGTGCCCGGCGCGGTATAGCCGAAGAAGTTCGGGCTCGTGGACCGGACCTGTGCCACCGAGGCCTGCATCTGGGCCGACCACTCTTCCGGGGTGACCAGCGCTCCCTTGGTCAGGATGTAGAAGAAGACCTGGGTCGAATCGGCGAGACGGTTGAACTGCGAGAAGGCCGACAGCGGGTAGTAGCCGGCCACGCCGGTGTAGAAGTCCGCCATGGTCAGGCGCGACGTATCCAGGCGATCGAGGGACAGGGCCGGGATGAAGCTGGGCCAGGCCGCGCCCGCGTTCCAGTTGGACAGGGGCGTCGCGAAGAAGCCGGGCGGCACGACCCCCGCCGCGGAATCGGCGAGCTGCACCGCCGAGGCCCCGCTGTAGTGAGCCATCACGTGCGCCGACCAGAGGATCGAACCGTAGCCGCCGGCGCTGCATCCGGCCACGAACACCTGTCGCGGCGCGGGCACGTTCTCGTAGGCCCAGGACAGGGCCGCGGCGGCGTTCACGGCGCCGCGATGGTGCACGGTGAAGGGCCCGCTGGCCGCCGTATACGTGGTGTCGCGGTTGCCCCAGTGCAGGTCGCCCGTGCAATAGGGCACGTAGAGGTGGGTCCAGTCGCGGAACGGGTTCTCGGGGTTGGCGCGGTCGTAGATTCCGACGAGGAGTCCGCCTTGCCCGGCGGCAAGGGGATCGCTGGCGACCCGGCGCGAGTAGATGGAGGTCGCACACGTCGCGGCGTCCCAGCACGCGCCTCCGCCTTCGAACTCGACGAGCAGCTTGCCCGCGTCCCCGGGGTAGACGAAGAACTTGTAGGCCGAACCATCGGCGCAGATCGTCTGGCCGCCGGGCTCGATCACCTGCCACTGGGCCTCGAGGAGACGGGCGCTGAGGACCAGGAACAGGAGAGCCATCCGAGTGCGCATGGGGAGCGAAGTATATATTCGCGGCATGGCGCATCGCGCGGGGAGGAAACATGAAGGCTGAACGGTCGCTCGCCTACGCTTGCCTCCTGGCCACCGGCGCCCTCGCCGCCTCGCTCGAACCTCTCGGCGCGGCCGGAGTCGAGAAGCGGCTGCTCTACGTCGCTTCCCCGGGCATCCGCAACTATGTCGAGCACGGGGGCGTCGGCGTCCTCGTGTACGACATCGCGAATGGCCACCGCTTCGTGAAGCGGATTCCGACCTTCCCGGCCGTGGAGGGCAAGGAGCCGGAGAACGTCAAGGGCATCGTGGCCAGCGCCCGGACGGGCCGTCTCTTCGTGAGCACGCCCCAACGCCTGGCCGCCTTCGATCTCGGTACGGACCGAATGCTGTGGAACCGCACCTACGAAGGCGGGTGCGACCGCATGGCGATCTCTCCCGACGGGAAGCTCCTGTACGTCCCGTCGTTCGAGGGCCCGCACTGGACGGTCGTCGACGGCAAGAGTGGCGACGTGATCGCGAAGATCGTGACGAACTCGGGAGCCCACAACACCATCTACACCCCGAGCGGACGGCTCGCCTACCTGGCCGGCCTCAAGTCGCGGATGCTCAGCGTCGCCGACGGTCCCACCCATCGCGTCGTCAAGCAGGTCGGGCCCTTCAGCAACGCCATCCGGCCCTTCACCGTCAACGGACGCGGGAGTCTCGTCTTCGTGAACGTCAACGCCCTGCTCGGCTTCGAGGTGGGCGACCTGCAGACGGGCCGCCTGCTGCACCGCGTGGAGGTCTCCGGATACCAGCAGGGGCCGGTCAAGCGGCACGGCTGCCCCTCCCATGGAATCGCGCTCACCCCGGACGAGAAGGAGCTGTGGCTGGCGGACGGGGCCAACAACAGCGTTCACATCTTCGACACCACGGTCATGCCCCCGCGGCAGGTGGCGAGCATCCGCCTGCGCGATCAACCAGGATGGGTGACCTTCGGTCTCGACGGCCAGTACGCCTACCCTTCGACGGGCGAGGTCATCGACACGCGCACGCGGCGGGTCGTGGCCACCCTCGAAGACGAGACCGGCCGCGCCGTACAGAGCGAGAAGCTGCTGGAGATCGACTTCTCGGGGAATCGCGCCGTCCGAGCCGGGGACCAGTTCGGCCTGGGTCGCCAGCGTTAGGCCTTCGTTCGATGAGCGGCTTGCGCTCGCCCGAGAACGCGGGTACGGTATTGGTTCATCAGTCTGCTTTCCTGAGCCGCTGTCACCGATCGATCTACCACTCCTCGACCGCTCGTTAAAGCAAGAAACTCGCGCTGGGAGGGCACACCCTCGACGGCCAGCGTCTACCATCGACTCAGAGACGGTCAGAAGGTCGCCGCACGCGCCGTGAGCGTTGTCGGCCGGCGAAGGAGGACCTCATGCGCCGTTTGCGAGTCGTGATCCTGGACCTGCTCGAGAAGGGTCCGAGCAACTCGCTCTGGGCCCGGGCCATGCAGCCCAACTTCGCGAGCATCATGCCGCAGGCGATCGCGGTCTGGTGCGAGGAGGCCGGTCACGAGGTCACCCTCGTCTGCTACACCGGGCGCGAGGACCTGACCCGCGAGCTGCCGGACGACACCCAGATCCTCTTCGTCGCGTCCTACACCCAGACCGCCCATCTCGCGTACGCGCTGAGCAACATCTACCGCCAGCGCGGGGTGGTGACGGTGCTGGGCGGATCGCACGCCCGCTGCTACCCGCACGACGCCTCGTCCTACTTCGATTACGTCCTCGGGTTCACGGACCGGGCGACCATCGATGAGGTGCTGCGCGAGTGCGCGCCCCACCAGCCGGGGCGGTGCCTCAGCGCCAAGCGGCAGCCCGCGCAGCTCCCCGGAGTCCGCGAGCGCTGGAAGTTCATCGAGCCCACCATCGCCAAGGCGTCGGCCATCAAGATCATCCCCATGATCGGCAGCCTCGGCTGCCCCTACACCTGCAGCTTCTGTATCGACGCCGCCGTGGAATATCAGCCCCTGGACCGGGACCAGATCCGCGACGACCTCCGAGGAGGCGGTGCCTCCCGGCCGCATCGACTTCCTGGCCGAGAGCAGCCTCTCCCTCCTCTCCGAGCCGCACCTGCAGCGTCTGCAGAAGAACGGGTTCAAGGCCATCCTGCCCGGCATCGAGTCCTGGTATTCGATGGGCGGCAAGTCCAAGACGGGCAGCCGCACGGGGCTCGACAAGGTCGAGCAGGTCTCGGACCACGTGAACACGATCCTCCGTTACATTCCCTACGTCCAGGCGAACTTCGTGCTCGGCCTCGACGACGACGTGGGCGAGGAGCCCTTCGAGCTGACCAAGCGCTTCGTGGACCTGACCCCCGGGGCCTTCCCCGCCTATTCGCTGCTGTCCGCCTTCGGCCAGGCCGCCCCGCTGAACCTCGAGCTCCAGCGCGACGGCCGCGTGCTGCCCACGCCCTTCCACTTCCTCGACAACAACAAGGCCACGAACGTCCGCCCCAAGAACTACACGTGGAACGCGCTCTACGACAACATCATCGGCCTGCGGCGCCATACCTTCTCCTGGCCGGCCATCGGACGGCGCCTGCGCGCCAACCGCGTCCAGACCGCGCGCTGGATGAACTTCGTGCGCGCGGTATCGGCAGAGGGCTTCGGGCGGATCCGTCACGACTCCACCGTCCGCCGGCTGCTGGACCAGGACGTGTCCGTACGCCGCTTCTTCGAGGGGGAGAGCGAGAGCTTGCCCGCGTTCTACACGGATCAGGTGCGGAAGGACCTCGGCCCGTGGTGGGAAGCCCTTCCGGAGGGATCCCTGTCCCACGATCCCAATGCGTACCTCAAGGCCCACCACGCCGCCCAGACGCCGGCCCACCCCCACGTGCCGCGCGCGGGCCGGGCCGCCCAACCGACGGCGCCGTCCCCTTCCGTGTCCTGATGCGGCGCCGGTGACGGCGCATCCCGTCGCCCGCTACGTTCCTCTCCTGATCGAGGGCGACGAGGCGGGGCTGCGGGACCTCTTCCAGGGCCCGCCGCGCGTCAACGACCCCCATCTGGGCTGGATCGAGGACGCGCGCTTCGACCAGTTCGTCGAGAACAGCCATCAGGGGCTGCGGGAGCGGAGCGCGACCGTCGAGCACCTCAGCACCACCGCCACCGGGGCCGGCGCCACCGAGGAGTGCGTCCTGCGCCTGGTGCGGTACGGGCACGCGGTTTCCCTGCCCGTCGCGATCGCGAGCGACACGTCGCCGGACGCGCGACTGGCCTCGATCCGGATCTACCACAGCATTTGGCCGCTGGCCGGATTCCATCTCGTGCGCGGGCCGATCCTGCCCGCGGTCGCGGACATCTTCTTGCCCGACGTGATCGGCCGCTACCACGAGTGCCTCGCGCGCGGCGACGTCGCGGGAATCGTCCAGCAGTTCGCGCCCTCCGGCGGGCTGCGGGAAGCCGGCGACGCGGCTGAAGTGCATCGCGGGGCCTCGGAGCTGAGCCGCTTCTTCACCGTGCTCTTCGCGAACGGAGGCGGCCTCGGGGTCGAACACTGCACGATCGCGGACGAGGGCGCATCCTGCGCGCTGGAGTACGTGATCACGGCCTGGGGACGCTCGTCCCTCCCGCACCAGGCGGCGGCCGCCGTCTACGAGCGCGCCGACACCGGCCTCCTGGCCGAGGTGCGGATGTACGACGACATCGAGAACCCGCTGCATCGGAACTAGCGCCGGCCGTCCGGAGGTACGATAGCGGCCGGACGACCCCTGGAGGTGAGATTGCGTTTCACGTACGTGATACCGGTGGCGGCGGTGCTGCTGAGCGCCGCTCGCCTGGGCGCGCAACCGCCGCCCGCCGCGCCCCCGCCGCCCGCGAGCGCACCCGCCCCGGCCCACCCCCCCACGCCGGCGGAGGGCACGCCCAAGTTCGACCCCGCGGCGGTGGAGCGCGGCAAGGCGCTGCTCGTCGCCCAGTGCGGCTTCTGCCACGGCTCGAACGCGCGGGGCGGGCAGCAGGGCCCGGACCTCACGCGGTCCGACCTCGTGCAGAGCGACGAGAACGGCAAGCAGCTCGCCGCGTTCCTGAAGGTCGGACGGCCCGAGCTGAAGATGCCGAAGTTCGATCTGCCCGACAAGGACGTGGTGGACCTGGCGACGTTCCTGCACGCGACGATCGCCTCCGTCTCCGATCGGGACAAGTACAAGATCCTCGACATCGTGGTCGGCGACCCGAAGGCCGGCCAGGCCTTCTTCAACGGCGCCGGCCGGTGCAACACCTGCCATTCGCCCGAAGGCGATCTGAAGGGGGTGGGCGCGAAGTACGACGACGTGGCGACGCTGCAGGGCCGCCTGGTGATGCCGCGCGGACGTCAGCGGCGGCGCGGTCCGCCGCGGCCCGGCCAGGTCGACGTGCCTCCCTACCTCCAGTCCACGGCGGTCAAGGCCACCATCACCCTGCCCTCGGGCGAGACGGTCACCGGGCCCCTCGTCCGCCTCACCGATTTCGACGTCACGATCTACGATCCGGCCGCGCAGCAGACGCGCTCGTGGCTGCGCAGTGGCGGCCGTCCCGCGGTCACGCTCACCGATCCCCTGCAAGCGCACGTCGACATGGTGCGCAAGTGGACGGATACGGACATCCACAACATGACGGCTTTCCTGGCGACGCTCAAATAATGAAGATACCCATGCTGCCGGCGCTCCTCGTCCTCTCCCTGGCCTCCGGCGCGGCCGCGGCCGACCTGCCTCGCGGACTCGACCCCGCCCTGCTCACGAAGCCTCCGACCGATTCCTGGCCGACCTATCACGGCGACTACTCCGGCCGCCGCTATAGCACGCTGAGCCAGATCAACGCGGACAACGTCAAGAACCTGAGCCTGGCCTGGATCTACCGCGCCAACACCCAACCCGCGGGGGCGATGACGGGCGGCGAGGGCCCGGACACGCCGCCGCCGGGGACGGGCGGCTTCGGCCTCGACATCAAGTCCACGCCGCTGCTCGTGAACGGCGTGCTGTACCTGACCGCGCCCGACAACGTGTGGGCCGTGGATCCGCGCACCGGGCGCGAGATCTGGCACTTCTACTGGAAGACGCGGGGCGGCATCCACATCGGCAACCGCGGCGTCGGCATGTACGGCAACTGGCTCTACTTCCTGACTCCGGACAACTATTTCGTCTGCCTCGACGCCACCACCGGGAAGGAGCGCTGGCACAAGGAAATCGCGAACGTCAAGCGCGAGTACTTCTCGACGGCGGCGCCCGTCGTGATCCGCAACCACGTCATCATCGGCGTGGGCGGCGACTCGCTGGACGTGCCCGGCTATCTCGAGTCGCGCGATCCGGACACGGGCGAGCTGCAGTGGCGGTGGTACACGACCCCGCGGCCGGGGGAAAAGGGCTCGGAGACGTGGCCGGACCAGTACTCGATGGAGCACGGCGGGGGGATGCCCTGGCTGCCCGGCAGCTACGACCCGGAGCTGAACCTGTATTACTTCGGCACCGGCAACGCGAACCCGGTGCTGTCCGGACAAAGCCGCCCGGGCGACAACCTCTGGACGGCTTCGATCGTGGCCGTGAACGTCGATACGGGCAAGATGGCCTGGTACTACCAGGCCACGCCGCACGACACCCACGACTGGGACGCGGCCCAGACGCCCGTGCTCATCGACGGCGTCATCGACGGCAAGCCGCGCAAGCTCGTCGCCCAGGCCAACCGCAACGGTCACTTCTTCGTGCTCGATCGCACGAACGGCAAGCACATCCTCACCGCGCCCCTCATCGACAGCCTCAACTGGACGAAGGAGATCAACGCGAAGGGACAACCCGTCGGGAACCCGGCCAAGGAGGCGAGCATCCCCGGCACGCTCGTCTCGCCCACCACGGACGGCACCACCAACTGGCCGCCCCCGAGCTTCAACCCGGACACCGGGCTCTTCTACGTCGGCACCACGCGCGGCTACAGCATCTTCTACCTCACCGACACCGATCCCCGCCCGCAGGGCTGGGCCGCGGCCGAGCGCCACCTCGGCAACCTGGGCGCGGAGCTGAAGGCCATCGACTACCAGACGGGCAAGATCGTCTGGAGCCGCCCGCAGGCCATCAGCGCCTGGGGCGGAGGCGGAGGATCGATGGGACTCCTCAGCACCGCGGGCAAGCTCCTCTTCGGCAACGACGGCGGAGGCGACTTCGTGGCCTACGAGGCCGCCACCGGCAATCCGCTCTGGCACGCGGGGCTCGGCAACAACACCACCAACGGACCGTCGACCTTCCTGCTCGACGGCCGGCAGTACGTGGTGGTCGGAGCCGGCGATCAGCTCTTCGCGTTCACCCTGCAGCCGTAGGGGCGGGAGGCCTTCATGTACAGCCGGCGCGAGTTCGGAAAGCTCACCCTGGCCGCCTTGGCGTTGCCGCGGACGCTGACCGCGGCCGTCGACTCGAAGGTCAAAGGCGTGCGCTTCGGCGTGCAGACCTACAGCTTCCGGGACCTGCCGCGGCCGGAAGGCGGCGACGCGGTAGACGTGATCATCCAGGCCATGACCGCCTGCGGCCTGGGTGAATGCGAGCTGTGGTCGCCGCAGCTCGAGCCGGCGAAGAAGACTCGCGAGGAACTGCGGGCCTGGCGCCTGACCACGCCCCTCGACCATTTCGCGGGCATCCGCCAGAAGTTCGACGCCGCCGGCCTCGAGATCTTCGGCTACAACTACTCGTTCAACCCGAGCTTCACGGACGAGGAGATCGATCGCGGCTTCGAGATGGCGCGCGCGCTGGGCGCCGAGATCATTACCGCCTCCACCACGCTGCCGGTGGCGAAGCGCGTGGTGCCCTTCGCGGAGAAGCACAAGATGATCGTGGCCATGCACGGCCACTCCAAGGTGGACGACCCAAGCGAGTTCGCCACCCCGGAGAGCTTCGCCGCCGCCCTGAAGATGTCCAGGTACTTCAAGGTCAACCTGGACATCGGCCACTTCACCGCCGGCAACTTCGACGCCGTCGCCTACGTGCGCGAGCACCACGCCGACATCACGAACCTCCACATCAAGGATCGCAAGAAGAACCAGGGCGAGAACACGCCCTGGGGCGAAGGCGACACCCCGATCCGCGAAGTGCTTCAGCTCGTGGAGAAGAACAAGTGGCCGATCCCGGCGGATATCGAGTACGAATACAGGGGCACGGGGACGCCGGTCGAAGAAGTGAAGAAGTGCTACGCGTACGCGCGCCAGGCGCTGGCCTAGCGGGCGCGGCCGTCCTCGCCGGCGGGCTCGCCGCGTGCTCTGGCCCCTCGCGCGCGCCGTCGCCGCAGCCCAGCCCCGCGTCCGTCACGACTCTCGCCGCCGCACCGAGCGGCCCCCGCCTCTACGTCACGAACGAGCGCTCCGGCGACCTGAGCGTGATCGATCTGGCTTCCCGCAAGGTCGTGGCCACGGTTCCCCTCGGCAAGCGCCCGCGCGGCCTGCGCGTGAGCCCCGACGGCACCGTCCTCTACGTCGCGCTGAGCGGATCCCCCTTCGCCCCGCCGGGCGTGGACGAGAAGACGCTGCGCGCGCCCGATCGGTCCGCCGACGGCATCGGCGTGGTGGACGTGCGCACGCTCCGCCTCGCCCGGGTGATGCCGGTGGGCACGGACCCCGAGCAGCTCGCGGTCAGCCGGGACGGCGCCCGCCTGTTCGTGTCCAACGAGGATGCCGCCACCGTCAGCGTCGTGGACGCCGCGGAGGGGCGCATCGTGGCCACGGTGAAAGTCGGAGGAGAGCCGGAAGGCGTCGAGGTGGCGCCGGACGGCACCGTCGTTTACGCGACGTCGGAGGAAGACGGCCTGGTGTTCGCGATCGACGCCACGCGCGCGACCGTGCTCGGCAAGTTCTCGACGCCGCCGCGGCCGCGGTCCGTGGCCTTCCTTCCCGACGGCACGCGCGCCTACGTGACGTGCGAGAACGGCCACGCGGTGGCGGTGGTGGACACGCGCCGCCACGCCCCGCTCAAGACGATCGCGCTCACCTTCGAGAACGCGCGGCCCATGGGCATCGTGGCCGCGCCGGACGGGCGCTACGTGTACGTGACCACCGGCCGTGGAGGCAAGGTCGTCGCCATCGACGCGCAGACGGACAAGCCGGTCGCGGAGATCGAAGTGGGCCCGCGGCCGTGGGGCATCGCGATATCCGCGGACGGCGGCACGCTGTACACCGCGAACGGACCTTCCAACGATATTTCGATCGTTGACGTCGGCAGCCGGACGGTGACCGCGCGCATCACGGTGGGAGACAGTCCGTGGGGGTTGGCGTTGGGACCCTAATCTGTTACCCAGGCCGATCGACTTTCGTTGCTTACGAAGCGAATCTCTTCCGCGACCTTTCTTGCGCCTTGAGGGCCTCGACTTCGCGGTCCTTCGGCGGCGCGGCGGTCACCATCGAGGCCAGGAGACGCTGGCACGACGCGGTCACCTCGGTGACGGCGGCTTCGAAGGCGGCCTCGTTCGCCTTGGACGGCTTGGTGGCGCCGGAAATCTTGCGGACGAACTGGAGCGCGGCGTTGCGCACCTCGCCCTCGGTGACCGGGGGCTCGAAATTGAAAAGGGGGCGGATGTTTCGGCACATACTCCGATGATAAATCAGGAGGTCCCATGAAGCGCGTCGCGACCCTTGCCGCCCTGGCCGTGCTCGCGGTCGTCGTCACCGCGGCGCCGCCGCTCCCGGCCGAAGACGACATCCTCCGCCCCCTGGGGATGGGCGGTCTCTCGCGACTGTCCAAGGCACGCACGCGCTCGATCAGCCCGGAGAACCTCACGGGCGAGAAGGGCAAGGGTGGGATGGCGACCGAGGGCACGGGAGCGAACGCGGCGCGCGACCTGGGGCGGGGCTGGAAGGTCTCGCCATCGGTCCGGATCCGGCCCGGCCAGACCTTCACCATGGGCGAGATCCAGGGCGAGGGCGTGGTCCAGCACGTCTGGATGACCCCGACCGGTCCCTGGCGGCATTTCATCTTCCGCATCCACTGGGACGCCGAAGCCACTCCGTCCGTCGAGTCGCCGGTGGGGGACTTCTTCGCCTCCGGCTGGGGCGGCTACGCGCAGATCTCGTCGCTCGCGGTGTGCGTCAATCCGGGGAGCGCGTTCAACTCCTACTGGGAGATGCCGTTCCGCAGGGGCTTCAAGATGACCATGGAGAACCGCGGGCCCAAGGAGGAGACGCTCTACTACCAGATCGACTACGCGCTCGGTCCGGTCCCCGAGGATGCGGCCTACTTCCATGCGCAGTTCCGCCGCGTGAACCCGCTTCCCTACAAGCAGGTCTACACGATCCTCGACGGCGTGAAGGGCTGGGGCCACTACGTCGGCACCTACATGGCCTGGGGCGTCCACAACAGCGGCTGGTGGGGTGAGGGCGAGATCAAGTTCTACCTCGACGGCGACGGGGATTTCCCCACCATCGCCGGCACCGGCACCGAGGACTACTTCAACGGCTCATACGACTTCGAGCACCCGGTGACCCACCAGTACGTCGAGTTCAGCACGCCCTATTCCGGCCTGTCACAGGTCCTCCGACCCGACGGGCTGTACAAGTCGCAACAGCGCTTCGGTCTGTACCGCTGGCACATCATGGACCCGGTGCGTTTCGAGAAGGACCTGCGCGTGACCATACAGGCCCTGGGCTGGACGGCGGACGGCCGCTACCTGCCCCTCCAGGACGACATGGCCTCCGTCGCCTTCTGGTATCAGCGTGAGCCGCATGCGCCGTTCCCGGCCCTGCCGGACCGCGACTTCCTCGCCGTCAACTGAGAGTGCGTCCGCCGCCGTGAACGTAAGCGAGGCAGGCTGTGCGGATTCCGCACGTAAGGGAAGCGATTTGTGTCACACTCCCACGCTCGCTTTCCCGGGAGGCGCGGATCGCTCGCCCACGGCTGTTCGCTCTCGCTCTTGCTCTCGCCGGCGCGGCGGCCGATCCTGCCTCGGCGCAGACGATCGATCCCATCTTTCGCTCCTGGCGGTGGACGGAAGAAGTCACGACCGCGCGGACGCTCGGCCTCGGAGGCGCGATCACCGGCCTTGCGGATGACGGCGCCGCCGCCGCCTTCAACCCTGCCGGACTGGCCACCATCCCGCGCGCGGGCGAGCTGCAGCTTGGCCTCCGGACGGTGAGCCAGGCCACCCTGGCCAGCGGAGACGGCATCCGTCATCTCACCAAGGGGACCTCACCGGCCACCCTGGCCCTGCGCCTGGGCTCGAGGGTCGGGCTCAGCTACCATTTCATCGAGCTCCGGTCCGCGTCGCGCATCGACTTCGACGACGGCCGCGAGAAAGGGACGCTCAAGACCTCCGTCAATGGACCGGGCGTCGGTCAGGGCGTGCGCGTCTCCCCCTTCGTCAACATCGGCCTGAGCGTCACCGCCTACCGCTTCTACGTCAACGAAGGCGACTACACGCGCGTCACCGACGGCCACCCCGACGCCGTGGTGCGCTTCAACTCCAACGGCGATACCCGCGTCGCGGGCACGCTGGGAGCGCTGGTGAAGGCGCGCGAGCTCTCGTACGGGCTGGCCTTCCGCCTGGGCCGGCGCTGGCGCGGGCGGCGTACGGCGATCGATCCGTCGACGAGCCGGGTGATCGACGAGGGGACGACGTTCGGCGTGCGCTCGCCGTCAGTGCTCTCGAGCGGCATCGCCTGGCAGCCGGAGCTGCGGCGGGCGCAGTCGTTCCTGTTGACGGCCCAGGTCGATCGGCTCTTCCTCGGCGCGATCGAGCCGTCGCAGGCGTCCGGCGTGCCGTTTCCGGCGAGCGATTATCGGCTGAAGAGCGCGCTGGAATGGCGCGCCGGAGGCGAGGTCACGATTCCGGTGCTCGGGCGCTGGGCCAGCCACGGAGCGGGCCGACCGAACCGCCTCCAGTTCCGCGCCGGTTTCCATCGCCAGCCGGCGGGCTCGATCGTCTACGAGGGTCCCGACCCGGTCCAGCAGGGCTTGTTCCCGGCCGGAGCGGCACGCAACCTCGTGAGCCTCGGGACCTCGATCGGCGGGGTGACGATGTGGCGCCTTTCCGGCGCGTACCGCTTCGGCGGAGACGACCGGCAAGCCGTCGTCGGAATCGCGATCCGTTATCCCGGCTTGTTCCCGTGAGGCGCGTGGCGTTGGCGGGCCTGCTCGCGCTCGCCGCTCTGGCCGCGTCGCGTCACGCCTCGAAAGCGGAGGCGGCGGCTCCAAAGGCGACGAGGCGGCAGGCCACCGAGATCCAGACCTGCGACTCCAGGCAGGAGGGCGAATGGCAGTTCGTCGCGCGCGAGCAGATGCGCGTTCAGGCGCGCGGCCGCTCCGGCAACGACTGGGTCGGCCTGACCGCGGCCACGGACGGCTTCCACGACTGGGCGCCCTTTGACGACTTCAAGACGACGATCTGCGGCACGCTTGGCGTCTTCGGGACGTTCGAACCCACCCGCCAGAGCGAGATCCTGCGTTTCCTGCCCGAGATTCCCGAGCACGACTGGAACGTCATCCTGATTCCCACCGGCCGCTCCATCTTCGACGAGCGGTTCAAGCTGGCGCAGCGGCTGATGGAGCGCGGACACGAGGGCGATCTCATCTCGTGCCGCGGGGACGCGTGCTTCGAGGCCGAGGTCACCCCGCAGAGCCACCTGCTGAAGGCGAACGCGGCCGGCGGGTGGCTCAGCGCCTGCCGGCGCGGCCAGACGATCTGCACGTTCGGGCCCTGGGTCGGGGATGGCGGGCACGGATACCGCCCCGAGATCCATCCCGCCGAGCGCATCTGGTGGCGTGACGGGGACCGGCTCAAGCTCCTCGCGCTCCAGGACGCCTCGCAGCGCTTCCGCGACCACCGCCAGTTCCAGTGGGCCGATACCCCGGAGCCGAAGGGGTGGCATCCCTGGGCCGCGCCCAGCATGCAGGGCGAGTTCCGCGTGGCTTTCGAGGCGGCCACGGCGCCCCCGGCCTCTCCCGTCGAGTTCACGGTCAAGCAGATGCTCGACACGAACGTGCGTGGCGTGACGCCCTCGGTGGCCGCCGCGGACATGCGGTACATGTTCACGCACAGCGGGGCCGACGTGGGCGGCCTCCGCGTCCACCTCGGTCTGGGCGCGACGTCGGTGCGGCTCTCTCTCGCCCTCGGCACTCTCGACATCGCGCCGGATGACATGTGCCTGCGGCCGGACGGGCAATCGCTTCAGGGCTACCTGCGCCTCCACGACGTGCTCGGCTACCGCTACCAGGAAGGCGAGGGGTTCAACACCTTCGAAGTGACGCCCCCGCCGCTCCTCGCCCCGCCCCCCTCGCCGTCTCCCGATGCTCCGTGTGCCACCTGCACGGCTCCCGCCGGGGATGACGCCCAGAACACGCTGCGCCTGGCCGTGCTGATCCTGGCGCGCGAGGAGCGCGTCCATGGAGCCACGACGATGTCGGAGAGGGTGCTGGCCGACCTGCTGCAGGCGGCCACGGAGCGGCCGGAGCCGCAGCCGCTGCTGGCGCGCGCCGCGGGCCGGAAGGAGAACGCGAGCGACATCGTTCTGCAGTCCGCGCGCCGATTCCGCCTGTCCGTTCGCCCTCACTACGACGGTCCGCGCGGCGAGCGGCTGGAGAGCGCGGTCGACGGCGGAGACCGCGAGACGTTCCGCAAGCTGCTCGTGGCCGCCGGCGCGGCCGTCCCCGAGAAGGTGGCGTGGGAGGTGCGCATCCGGAACTTCAGCACGGGCGGGGGCGAGAGGGCGGGCGCCTGTGTGCCCGTCGGCGAGCGCCATCTGCTGGACGGCGACGAGTGCGCGATCGATCTGCCCGCCGGCGTTTCACCCGACGACGTGTTGCGAGTCTGGGCGACCGCTCGCCTCCTCGACGGCCAGGACCGGCCGGTGGCCAAGCTGACCATCATCGGGGCCGAGGGCGGCGGCGGCGCTCCCGCCCAGCAGGAGATCCGGCTGGCCAGTCATTTCATCCTTGCCGCCAACGTGAAGGCGAGGGACCGGATCCTGTCCTGGCTGGGCAACGCGTTCGCGCCGGCCGGCGACCTGGTGAAAGCGGCCACGTCGCCCCACGAGGTGCCCGTCGACTTCTCCGACCTCGACCCCTATCGGCGCAGCTACCACGCGCGGATGCTGCGCCACGGCCTGGTGCTGGCCACCGTCGACCAGCGCATCACCCTCGACGAGCTGCGGCAGTTCGTGGAGATGGCGCAACTCTTCGCGGACCTGCCGCCCCTCAGCTCCGTGCCGCGCGCCCCCTCGGTCAAGTGACGCGCTCGCCATTCGATGCCAGATCGTTGAAGAGGCCCTCGTCCGTTGCCCCTCGCGGTGATTACTCGATGTCCGCCGGATCGTTGAACAGAACGGTGAGCTTGATGCTTCCGTGCTTGAACTGGGGGAAGCCGGCCGCGCTCGGGTCGGCCGGATCGAGGTTCGAGGCCGTGTCGTCGGGCGGGAAGATGACCAGCGACCCCAGGAAGTCCAGCAGCTTGCGCGCCTCGCCGGGCTCGAGCTCGGCGAAGTGATTGCGCGCGGCCTGGGCTTCGCCCCCATGGCGCAGGATGACCTCGGTGAGGTTGATGCTCCGCCCGTCGTGACCGTAGGGAGCCGTGCTGCCTACGCCCCACAGGGCCGTGGTCAGGAATCGGGTCCGCACGGTGCCGTCGTAGTCGCGCTCGTAGAAGGACGGACCGAGGTCGTGGCGCTTGAAATCGGTGAAGATGTTGCGCACGACGAACGATCCGCCACCGGGCTTCTTGACCGTGGGGTATCCGCTCCCATCGTTCGTCTCGACGAACCGGCCGCTCGCCGTCGCGAAGAGCCGGTTGAACACGCCCTGCTCGGGATTGAACACCGTCTCGACGTCGGCGACCCGGCGATCGTGGTTGATGGTCAGGTTGGGCACGTGGCAGGCCGCGCATCCGACATCCTTGAAGATCTCGCGACCGGCCGCCGTCCGGGCCGTCTGCTCCCCTGTCGCCGGCTTGAAGTAGTTCAGCAGGTAGAACTCCATGAAGTCGACGACGCTGGTGGGGATCTCGTTGCTCACGCCGTCGTCATCGGGATCGTCGGCCGCGTCCTTCGCGCGCGGAGCCTCGATCGTGTCCCGCGCACCGTCGAGGACCATGCCCGAAGGCGTGGTGAAGCGAGCCCCCGCTGCCGCCGCGGTCAGCTCGGGGTCCACGGCCTGCATCCCCATCTCAGCGTTCCAGGCCCCGACCACGAATTCGCGAATGGAAATGGTGCCGCCGTGCGCGAACAGGGGCCGGACGCGCAGGTCCGGGTCGACGCCCTCGACCCTCGAGGTGTCCATGGAGCCGTCGGGCCGGGCCGTGATCGCGCCGTAGGAGATGCCCTTGCTCCTCAGCTCGCGGGTGACGTTCCGGCCGCGCTGCTGCGCCTCGGCGAGGGCGGCCATCCGCGTGGCGCGCAAATCCGCGGTGATCTCGTCCGCCAGCATCTCCTTGAGCCCGAGACCAAACAGGTGGGGGGCGTCGCGGCTGTCCGGCCGCGTGGCCACGTCGCCGCCCGCGCCCGCGCTGCCGCGCGGGCGGCCGTGGCAGGAGGCACAACTATCGGACAGCCCCGCGCCGATGGCCAGGTCCGTGTGGATGTTCCCGGCGCCGTCCCCGAAAACAGGCCCCTGCCCTTCCGCGCGCGTGAACTTGCGCTGGAAGAGCTGGCGGCCACGCCGGATGGCGCGGAAGGGATCACGCGCGATGATGAAGGACGACGATCCGGACGTCGTCCAGTCGCCACGGCCGGCCCCGATCTCGTCGGCCAGCGACTTCGCGATGCCCGAGCCCGAGGCATTGGGCGCCTTCGTGCGATCGACGAGCTGCGCCATCGTCGGCGCGGCCACGATGACCGAGAGGCCGAGCAGGAACGTCACGGTCTTCCGCCCTATTCCGTGCCGGGAGAAACGGCTCATGGGTCCACCTCGCGAGCATCGGGGTCGGCAGGTACAGTCCCTCGCTCGGAAGTTCACCCGGGCGATGACCGGTCAACGCGGCGGCAATCCCGAATCGGCGATTTCGCTCCGCAGTGCTGTACGAGGACCGAAACGTGTCGGGGGTGCGCTGGCGCACGCGCGCGGCGGCCGCCCGACGCCCTGTGCAGGGTGAGCTTCGATAGGGTACGATCGCGCGCCATGAGCGCCGAGCCCATCGCCGAGGCGATCCCCGTCCCTCCCGGCCCGGCCGAGCATCACCTTCGCACCGCCCGCCGCGTCTTCCAGGGATCGCTGCTCTACACGTGCGGGATCACCCTCTTCTGGGCGGTGGTGATGGTGCTCGGCCCCGAGCGCGCGCCGTTCTTCGGCAAGTACCGCATCGACAAGCAGGCGATCGGCAACGTCGTCTTCGGATTCCTCATCTTCTCCGTGCTGTGGGGTTGGATCTGGTACGGCATCCGCGCCCTGCTCCTCCGCAAGTTCGTCGGCCTGACGAGGGACGAGGTGCGCGAGGTGTTCACCTCGCGGATGCATCGGCCTTTCGAGCTCTCGCGGTACCTGGGCCGCTATTCCGAGCGCCGCATCCGCATCACGGACATGATCGGACGGCGTGGCCGCTTCGTGACCCTCAGCATCATGGGGTTCCTCTACATCTACGGACGCGTGGCCGTGGACCCGAAGCCGGAGTACCTCCAGTTCGGCGCCGCGGACAGCCTGTTCGACGCCATGGCACTGAACTGGCTGGCCCTGGCCTTCTACTACTCGGAGGGGTTCTTCGGACGCGTGGTCTACGGCGCGCAGACCCGCATCATGGACGGCACGCTCGGCCGAGCGAACTGCCTCCTGATCATGACCCTGTGGAGCATGTTCAAGTTCGTCTTCGTCCCGCTGTCGGCGCGGCTTGCCCTCCACTTCCCTCCCGAGACCTTCGCGCCGCTCTTCGCGTTCATCTGGCCTTCCTACCTGGCCGCCGACGCCTCCTCCGAGATCGTGGGGTCGCTCTTCGGCAAGCAGAAGCTGCGCGTCTGGGGCATGGGCGAGGTCAACCGCAAGTCGGTGGAAGGGACGGTGGCGGGGTTCGTGGCCTCCCTCGCCGTCTGCCTGGCCGTGGTCTTCAGCCGGCACCTGCCCCTGAGCTGGGCCATCCTGGCCGTGGTGATCTCGCTCTCGAACACGCTCCTCGAGCTGTTCTCGCCGCGCGGGACGGACGACTTCACGATGGCCACCGCGAACGCGCTGCTGTGCTGGGGGTTCGGCGTCCTCGTCTATTGAGGCCGCTCAGTCCGCGCTGTACGAGACCTCGATCCCTCTCATCCGCCAGCACGCCAGGGCGACCACCAGAAAGGTGAAGGAGAAGAGACCCGACACGGCCAGCCAGACCGGCGTCGGCTCCGCCACGACGGTGAAGAGGCTCAAGACCCCCTTCATCGGCAGCTCCACCGGGAAGAGCGGCTTGAGATAGAAGGTCACGCTGACGTGCTTGAGCCAGGCGGGCAGTGCGCCGTTGACGCCTTCCCACAGCAGGAGAGCGACGGCGGGGACGACCGGGTTCTTGAAGAGCAGGCTGAAGGCCAGGAACACGGCGCCGTAGCCCAGGCAGGCCAGCCCGACCACCAGCAGGTCGAGGCGCAGGTGAGCGGGGCCGGGCCCGTGGGCCAGGAACGCCCGCCCCTCGCCGAAGTGTCCGTACATGAGGAGGAAGGACGCCAGCACTCCCGTCCCGAACACGAGGACGGTCGTGACCACTCCCGCGAGGAACTTGCCGACCAGGAGCGCCTCCCGGCGCAGGGGGGCCAGGAACAGGTAGTGAAGCGTCCGCTCCGCGACCTCCCCGCGCACGAGGCGCAGGAAGACGCCGAGGCAGCCGAAGAAGATGCCGAAGCGGACGTAGTAGATCTGGACGATGCCGTTCAGGATCAGGGTCTCTTGTTCGAGCGGGTGCGTGTGGTCCTCGATCGCGTGCGCGGCGATGATGACGGTGGGCGCGAACGCCATGGCGATCACCCAGAAGCTGCGCCAGGAGACCCCGCGGCGCAGCTCCATCCGCATCACCGCAAAGGCCTGCCCCATCGCGTTCACACCGCCTCCGTATCCGAGCCGATCAGGTACTGGTAGACCGCCCCCACGTCGTCGTCCGCGGGTGAGACCGCTTCCAGCTCGATCTCGCTCTCGAGCACGATGCGGTTGAGCTGGCGATGGAAGGCCGCGGCATCGCGGGTGCGCACGAGCAGGCCCTTGCCGTCGGGGTGGATCCGCACCTCGACCACGTGATCGGCGGCGAACAGGCCCGCGGCCAGCGCGTGCGGGCGGTTGCAGCGGACCAGCATCTGCATCGGGTGATCGGTGACCTCGGTGCGGACGTCGTGGATCTGTCCTTCGGCCACCACGTAGCCGTGGCTGAGCAGGACCACGTGGTCGGACACGCGGTCCACCTCGTGGAGGATCTGGCTCGAGATCACCACGTGCAGTCCTTCGCGCGCGAGCCCCTGGAAGAGGGCCAGGCATTCGGCGCGGGCCATGGGGTCGAGACCGTTGAGCGGCTCGTCCAGGACCAGCACCTCCGGCCGGTGGCTCAGGGCCAGGGCCAGGCGGATGCGCTGCCGCATCCCCTTGCTGTAGGCGCCGATCTTGCGATCGGCGGCATCGAGCATGCCGACGCG
>QHVP01000039.1 GCA_003222295.1 Acidobacteriota bacterium
TCGCTGCTCCACGCACGATGGAGGAGATCCGGGAGCGCGGGGACGGTATGACGGGAACCGCGGCAGGTCAAACGGGACCGCGGGGGGCGGGGGGAGCGGCTGTCCGGCGCCCCTCTCGTCGCCCCCTCGTCAACGCTGGCTCTCGCCCCTTCACTGAGCGTTCTCACACTTCTCAGATTCACAACAAGCGTGGACGACACCTCTACTGGTTCCAGAACCAGTTTGATTCTCATAACTGCTAATCGTAAGAGTGTGCGGACCCACCTTGGCAGACCTCGGTGATATCAGCAGTCATGAAGATCACGCATGCGTCCCATCTCGGCACCGCCGAGCTCACCGCCGAGCTCAGCCGCCTCGCCCGCTGCGAGCGCGAGGCCACGGCGGCCCTGATCGTGCACCTCGCGGAGTTCGACGCGCGCCGGCTGTTCGAGGGCGCCGGTTACTCCTCCCTGTTCAGGTATTGCCGGAAGGTGCTTCACCTCTCCGAGGACGCCGTCTACAACAGGATCAAAACGGCACGCGCGGCCCGACGATATCCCGTCATCGTCAACCGGCTCGAGAGTGGCGCCCTCAGCCTCACCACCGTGCGCCTCATCGCGCCCCGTCTGACGCCCGAGAACCACCAGGAGCTCCTGGCCGCGGCCTCGGGCAAGGGGAAGCAGGCTGTCGAGGAGCTGCTGGCGCGCCGATTCCCGCAGGCCGACGTGCCTGCGCGCGTGCGCAAGCTCCCGAGCCGGCCGGCCGCTCCAGTGGCGAACGTCACGCCAACGGACACCGCGCCAACAGCGTGTCCTCCTGTCGCGGGATTCGAGCCAGTGGGGACTGCGCCTGCGACCATCGCTGGTGCGGAGGCACCTCTCGCTCTACCGGTGCCGGCGGCCCCGCGCGCGGTCGTCCGCCCGCTCGCGCCCGAACGCTACGAGATCCGCTTCACGGCCAGCGCGGAGATGCGCGAGAAGCTGCGCGTCGCCCAGGATCTGCTCGGGCACGCGCTTCCCAGCGGTGACATCGCCCAGGTCTTCGACCGGGCGCTGACCCTTCTCGTGGCCGATCTCTCGAGGAGGAAGTTCGCCGCCACCGCGCGGCCGCGCCGGAGCCGCGGCCAGTCGGACGAGTCGCGGAACGTCCCGGCGGAGGTGAAGCGCCTCTGCGCCGCGCGCGATCAGCGCCGATGCGCCTTTGTCGCCCCCAACGGTCGCCGGTGCGACGAGCGGCGATTCCTGGAGTTCCACCACGTCGTCCCCTATGCGGCCGGCGGCCTGCCCACAGCCGAGAACATCCAGTTGCGCTGTCGCGCCCACAACGGCCACGAGGCCGATCTCTTCTATGGGCCGGGCAAACGTCGGCTGCGCCGCGGCGTCGTGTCCAACGGTCGGGCTATCTGCGGGCGCGAGAGCGGGCCGGGAACTGGTCCTGGAACCAGTACTCATTCGGACAGCTCGACTATTCCATGAGCAGCGTCTTGATGTCGCCGATGATCGCGCGCGGGTGGAGGAACGTCGAGGTATAGATCTCGCGGACGTCGCCCGCGCGGTCGATCAGGAAGACCTTGAGCACGTGCGAGAGCTGCCGGACGGGCCGGCCCGTGGACGTGTCCGTCGCATATTGCACGTCCTGGCCGAAGCCCTCGACGAGCGGCAACAGCTCGCGCGCGGAGGGAGTGGTCAGGAAGAACCAGCGCAGCCCGCCCTCGTCCTCGAGCTGGCTGCCCGCGTAGCGCTTCATGACGGACGGCGTGTCGCGGGCGGGATCGAAGCTCAAGGTAACGAGCTGCACCTGGTCCTTGAGCGCGGGCGTGGCCCGGATCTCGTCCTTCAGGCGATCGAACACCCGATAGGCGAGCGGACAGCCCTGGGGATTGGTGCAGCTCGTGTAGATGAAGCCGAGCAGGGTGATCCGCTCGCGGGTGAACCGCGAGAGGTTCCCGGGTTGTCCGTCCACGGTCAGGACCGGCCCGTCCGGCGCACGCATGATGTGCTGGAGGGCGTACGTTCCGGGCTCGGGCAGCACAAAGTCCATCGGCGGAGGGTCATTGGCCCGATCCGCGACCGCGGGGGCCGCGGCCAGCCAGAGCGGCGCCGCGAGGGCAGGGATCACCATGGGCGGCTCCCCCTAGCGCGCGGCGGGCGCGGCCGGCGCGACCGGTGCGGCGGGCGCGACGTACGCGGTGCGCAACACCTTCGATCCCAGCTTCATGTGGTGAGCGCGCCCCAGCTTCTCCTTCGTGAAGTCGACCTCGAACGCGGGCGTGAGCTCCTTGCCGTCCCAGCGGAAGCCGCGCAGGAACTGCTCGTTGTCCGCGCCCGCCTTGTCCCAGTTCGCGAGCAGCGAGGACGTGATGTAGACGCGCGTGCCGTCCCAGCTCTGCGAGATCATGTTCACCTGCGCGCCCGTGTGCCTCTCGTAGGTCTGCTTCGGAGCCTGCGGGTTCGTGAGGTCGAAGTAGCGCGTCATGCCGTCCATGAACGTGTTCACCCAGAGTCCCTTGCCGTCGCGGCGGATGCTGATGTCGACGGGCAGGGGGATCTTCGCGGGGTCGCCGATGGTGGCGACCTCCTTGGCCTGCCACCCGCCGCTGGCGTCCGGCCGTACGAGCCAGAGCTTGGAGGTGAGGGCGGCGGCCGTCACCGCCCAATCGTCCCCGGGATTGAGTGACCACCGGATCTCCAGGGGCGCGCCCGGGACCTGCATGACCGTCCTGGGCTTCATCGCCTTCAGGTCCCAGGCGACCATCGTGTGGCCGAAGCGCTTCATCGCCGCTTCGTCCTTGATGAGCTCGCCCAGCGGCCGCATGTAGTTCGCGTATCCGGTGAAGCTGGAAGTGAGCAGCACGTTCCGGGTCGGGTTCACGGCCAGGTCGTACCCGTAGCCGTCCCCCCCGTCGTCGGTGGGCATCGCATAGCGCGCGATGAACTCGCCCTCGTTGTTGTAGAGGGCCATGCCGGTGACGCCGCCCTTGTCCTTTTGAGAGCGTAATAGGTGTGCGGGCCGATGAACCCGGTCTTGACCGCGAGGTCCTTGATCGTCTTGATGAGCTTGGGCTGGGCGGGGTCGGTGGCGATGTCGAACACGTAGATGTCGCTGCCCGAGAGTCCGCCGGCCCAGATCCGACGGCGATCGTCGGTGAACCCCATGTGGTGGGCCTCGCCCCGCGTCCCCACCGCGACCTGGCCGATCACCTTGCCGTAGCTCTTCGATTTCGGGTCGACGTCCACCGTGACGAGCTTGTCCGAGCCGTCCCCGAGCCCCTCGACGCCCAGGGTCCAGACGTAGACGTAGTCCTCCTGGCCCTTGATCAGCTTCGCCATGTAGGGCGAGTTGCAGGTTTCGTCTCCTTGGGCCGCGGAGGCGACGAGCAGGGTGGCGATCGCGACCGCCACCGGAATGGACGCAATGGACTTCGGGCCGA
>QHVP01000040.1 GCA_003222295.1 Acidobacteriota bacterium
CAGGGGGACGGCCACGTGCGCGCCCTCCTTCAGGCCGGAGACGATCTCCACGTCGGCGCCTTCGCGCGCGCCCAGCTTCACCTCCGTCTCGTGCAGCGCGCTCCGCTCGACGGTGAAGACCTTGTAGACGCCGTACAGGTAACGCAGGGCGTCCTGGGGCACGACCAGGGCCTGGTCCACCCGGCTCGAGACGATGCTCGCCCGCGCGAAGAACCCCGGCTTGAGCACGCCGTCGCGGTTCTCCAGCAGCGCTTCCACGTCGAAGGAGCGGGTCTGCGGGTCCACGGTCGGGTTCATCCTCGAGACCGCCCCCTCGAAGGCGCGGTCCGGATAGGCCTCCACCTGCACCTTGACCGGCTGTCCGACGGCCACCCAGGCCGCCATCTTCTCCGGAACCTTCAGCCGCGCGCGCAAGCGGTCGGTGGCGACGATGACTATCACCGGCGTCTGCACCTTCACGTACTGGCCCTGGGTCACCATCCGGTCCTTCACGTGGCCCTCGAAGGGGGCGCGGATGACGGTATCGCTCAGCTTCTTGCCGGCCAGGGCCACGGAGGCCGTACGCTGGGCGGCCTGGGCGCGCAGGGTCAGGACGTTCTGCACGGCCATGTCGTAGCCGGCGCGCGCGCCGTTGAAGCGCGCCTCCGCCTCGTCGAAGGTGCCGCGCGAGATGAGCCCCTGTCCGAACAGCTCCTTGGCCCGGAGATACTTCTGCTCGGCGTCCGTGCGGTCGGCGTCCGCGCGCTTGACCTCCGCCGCCTCCTTGGGGTCCTTCACCGCCGCCGCGCCCCCGGGCGTGGTGAGGCGGGCCTGGATCTGCTCCAGGGCCGCCCGCTCCTGCTCGAGGGTGAGGCCGAGCTCGATCGGAACGACCTTCACCAGCGGCCGTCCACGTGTGACCGCATCGCCCACGTCCACGAATACCTGGGCGACCCGGCCCTCGACCTCGGAGCCGACCGTGACCTCCTCGAAGGGGAACAGCGAGCCCACGGAGTCCACGGTGCGCTGCACGCTGCGGGACACCACCGGCACCACGTGGACCCTGGCCGGCCTCGATCCGCGCGAGCCGTCCTCGGCCGCCCGGCTGCGGGCGCATCCGCCCGCGCCCACCGTGCCCGCGGCCAGCGCGAGCGCCAACCCAGCTGAAGCTCGTTTCACCATAGATGCGGGTTCCAAGTCTAACGGGTTTGGCGCGGGCGCGCCCCAGGCCATGGAGACCTGGGGGCGGGCGCTCAGTGCGCGGTCAGGACGCCGTAATTGTCCTCGATGAACTTGTCCACGGCGGCGGAAGCGGCGTGCGCCGCCGCGCTCGGGCAGCCGAACTCCTTGCCTCCCCCGTTGTACGACTCGAAGTGGAAGACGGGCCGCTCGAGGGTCGGGCCGGCGATCCGCCAGGCCCGCGTCCCGAACTTCTTGATCCGATAGTCGGCGGGAACCCTCGCGAAGTGCGTCGGATCCAGGTGCAAGCCCGCGCCCACCGTGAACAGTACATAGCAGCGATCGGGCTTGCTTTGCGTGGGGAAGCTCTTGGCCGTGCGGCAGGCCGCCACCTCCACGACGAGGTCCGCCTCCTCGGCGGACGAGGTGAGGAGGACCACGCCCGGCCGGCTCGCGCCGCGCCTCTCCTGGATCGATTCCGCGATCTCACGGGCGGTGTCGTAGGCCACTCGGGGGTCCGACTTCCGGTACTCGTAATCCGCGTCGGCCAGCGCCTCCGCCTGGACCAGACGGAAGAGTTCATCCTTTCTTTCCGCCGGCCACGATTTCCGGCCGCTGCCGTAGAGCTCCCTGAGCTCGTCCTCGAGCATCCGCCGGTTCTGGCGCGCCTGCTCGCGCCGGAGCTTCAGGGCGTCCCAGTCATCGCGTATCGACCTCACCTCGATCTCGGCCGTCCGGACGAAGACGCGGAAGACGGCGCGCGCGGCATCGTCCCCGCGCGCCGCGGACGCGACGAGACCCAGGACGATCGCAACCGCGATCCGCTTCACGACACCTCGAGGGGGGATTCGGCCGGAGCCTAGTCCGGGCTCGCCTCGGGCGTCAATGGCTTGGACATGCGGATGAAATGGCAGGGCCGGGTCGCGCGGCCCTCGGCCGGGAAGGGCGCTGTTCCCGTTTCCACGTACCCGAGACGGCGGTAGAAGGGGGCCAGCTCGATGCGCAAGTCGACGACCTGGATGTCGACCGCGCGGCACCCCGCCCGCCGGAAACGCTCCTCCGCGGCCTGGATCAGCGACCGGCCTCGGCCCTGGCCGTGCTGGGCAGGATCCACGGCGAGCAGCCCGAAATAGCCGCGGTCACCGCGCTCCTCGACGTAGACGCAGCCGACGGGCGCGCCGTCCTGGTCGGCGAGGAGGAAAGTGCCCTTCTTCATGTAGGCCCGGACCTCGTCCTCGTTCGTGCGATCGCCCTCGATGAAGAAACGCTCCACCTTGAAGGCGGCGTTGATGAGGGCGGCGAGCGCGCCCGCGTCGGCGGCGGTGGCGGTGCGCAGCGGGGTCACGAGCGCGGGGGGCGGGAGCCGGTCTCCGCTTCGCCCAGGCTCACCACCAGCCCCGGGGGCTCGTCCTCGACGAGGTACTGGAA
Source organism: Acidobacteriota bacterium (assembly GCA_003222295.1). GTDB lineage: Bacteria > Acidobacteriota > Vicinamibacteria > Fen-336 > Fen-336 > AA29. The sequence goes on from QHVP01000040.1 coordinate 2,587, forward strand.
CTCCCGGCAGAACTCGTCGAGGGAGAGGCCGGCGGTGGCCGCGAACTTGGCCAGCTCGTGCGCGTCGTCGAAGTCGTCGCGGCGCAGGCGGATCATGTACCGGCGCGCGATCGCGTAGCGCGTCGAGTGGGTGTCCACCATGCGGACCATCGTGCGGCCCGTCTCCGGGTCCACCAGCTTCTCGAAGGGAATGGGCACGAGGTTGCCCGCCTGCATCGAGATCATGACCCCCGTGCCGCCGGAGAGCAGGTACTTGGCCGCGCAGTAGCCGAGGTCACGCGTGTACTCCATGTCGGAGGGGATGGGGTCCGCGCAGCGCAGCTCGTACCCGATGCTCTTGGCCACGATCGTCGCCTTCAGCCCGAACGGCTTGAGGCGCGCGCGGACCTGTGCCTTGAGGATCTCGCTGATGTTCACCTCGTCGATGCGCACGTGGCCGTGGGCGTCCTTCTCGACCTCGTCCACCTGGGCCAGGTCGGCGGGGTCGATGCTCAGCACGAGGCCCTCGGCCAGGATGGCCACGCCGTCACGCCGGTCGTGGCTGAGCCGCTTGATGATGGCGCCGGCCAGCGTGTCCACCACCGTCTTGAGACGGATGCGCCGCCCCGAGAACTCCTCCGGGATGAGGGTGAGGGTCGCTCCCGCCGACTTGCCGATGCCGAGGGCGAGGTGTCCGGCCTTGCGCCCCATGGCGGTGACGAAATACCAGCGTGACGTCGTCTTGGCGTCCACCATCAGGTTCTTCACGATGTCGACCCCGACGTGGCGCGCGGTCTGGAACCCGAAGGTGTCGACGTAGGCCGGCAGGTCGAGGTCGTTGTCGATGGTCTTGGGCACGTGGACGATGCGCAGTCGCCCGCGCGCTTCCTCCAGCAGCTTCATGGCGGAGAAGGCGGTGTCGTCGCCGCCGATCGTGATGAGCTGGGAGACGTCGAGCCGGAGCAGGGAGAGGACCGCGTTCTCCAGGAGGTGGTGATCCGTCGTCGGGTTGGCGCGCGAGATCCCGATCTGCGACCCGCCGCGGAAGTGGATGCGGCTGACGTCGTCGATGCCGAGCGGCGTCACGTGCTCGACGTCGCCCTGCATGATCCACTCGAAGCCGTCGCGGATGCCGAGCACGGGCACGCCCTCGAGGAGGCTGCGAATGGTGGCGGCGCCGATGACGCTGTTGATCCCCGGCGCCGGACCGCCGCCGACGAGGATGGCGAGCTTGCCCTGGGGGTTCATGACCGCCGTCGGGCGCGAGCCCGGGCGGGTGACTTGCGGCCTCCTCGACGCGCGGAAGGAGTGGGGCGCGACGCCGGCGCACCGAGCTTCGCCACGGTGCGCTTGGGCGCGATCAACCGGTAGCTCTCCAGGACCAGCGGCCGCACCTCGTCCCAGTCGCGGACGGCGCTCGCGTCCATCGAGACCCAGCCCTTGTGCCCGACGTAGGGCGCGCGGGAGAAGCGCGCGTCCTGGATGATCGCGTCCGCGTGGTCCATGTCGAGCTTGAACCCGATCACGGCGCGGCCCTTCTCCTCGCCGCAGCCGGCGAAGATCTTCTCGCCGACCCGGAAATGCGGCTGCCCCCAGGTCAGCGTCTCCTTGGTGTCGGGCAGGGCGAGACAGATCTCGCGCATGTTGTCGAGGACGCAGCGGCCCTTCATCTCGCCTCCGTATCCTGGCCGACGCCTAGTGTGCGCCCAGGCCCACCGCTTCTCAAATCTCCGAGCACGTCACGCGTCCTCGTCCTGGCCCTCCCAATGGAACTGGTGGAGCATCCGGTGCAGGACGGGCGTGAGGACCACGCCGACCACGACCACGAACACGAGGCCCGAATAGAGCGCGTACAGGCCGGCGAACACCTTCCCGCCGGGCGACGACGGCGCCTCCACCGGCCCTTCGCCACCGAGGAGCATGGCCGCGTTCAGGAACGCGTCGCGCCACCCCAGCCTCTCGTAGTGGTGATAGCCGGCCATCCCCGCCGCGACCGACACCAGGACGAAGGCGGTGGCCACGCCGACGTGGCCGCTCAGCCGCCACAGGAAGGCCCGGAGAGGCAGCGGGGGTGCGAGGCGCCTTTCGTACCTCATGTCTCCCTCAGAGGAACCGGTGCATGACCAGCACGCGATCGCGAACCCGTGGCGCTGCCACAGGCGCACGGCACCTTCGTTGCTGGCGGCGACGAAGTTGAACTGCATGGCCTGGAAGCCGGCGGCGCGTGCGACGTCGAGCGAATGGGCGCACATGGCGCTGGCGACGCCGCCCCCACGCGCCTGCGGCGCCACCATGTATCCCGCGTTCGCGACGTGATCGCCGAGGCCGGTCTGGTTGGGCCGGAGACAGTAGGCTCCCACCGCTTCCGCGCCGCGACTGGCCAAGAAGCATCGTGCGGGAGGGCGGGTCCACAGACCGCAGGCCTCCTCGAACGTCATCTCCGGATCGTACGCATAGGTGTCGCCGGCACGCACGACGGCGTGGAAGATGGGCCAGACCAGAGCGAACTCGCTTGCCTCGATCTCCCGGATCTGGAGCGGAGCCGGCAATTCGGTGGTCATCCCCTCAAGATGATGCGCCCGATGTCGGATAATCCGGGCCTCGGAGGCGGCGATGAAGAACATCGGGCGGCTGGGCACGACGGTGCTGGGTGTGTACCTGATCGCGGTCGGCGTGGTGCCGTATGTCCTTCCGACCGCGGTCATGCTCGTATCCGTGCTGGCCATCGTCGCGGGCGTGCTGATCCTGCTCGGGCGCTGACCATCAACCGGGAGATAATGCCCCCCACCATGTCCCGCCGCATCCTGTTCTGGGGATTCCGGCCCGCCGAGGAGGTCCGGCACGGCCTGGGCACCCTGGAGCGCCAGGTGCTGGACGCCGTGTGGCGGCTGGGTCGGGCCAGCGTGCGCGACGCGCGCGCGGCCCTCGACCACGCCGTCGCCTACACGACGGTCATGACCGTGCTGGACCGCCTGTACAAGAAAGGCGTGTTGGAGCGCACGCGGGCCGGGCGCGCCTACGTCTACTCCGCGGCCGCGTCGTCCGAGCAGCTCCAGTCCTCGCTGGTCATGGGCCTCCTGCAGCGGCTGCTGGGGCGGGGACGAGAGGCGGCCTCCCCCATCCTGTCGCACCTCGTGGATACAGTGGGCGCACGCGACCGCCAGCTCCTCGACGAGCTGGATCGCCTCGTGCACGAGAAGCGGCGCGCGCTCGACCGCCGGGAGCCGAGGTGATGTTCTACGTCTTCGGTGCCGCCATCGTGCTCGCCACGTTCTTCGCGGTGAACGCCGCGGCGTCCGTTGCCCTGATCGTCCTGGCCCCGGCCATCCTGCGCGCCCTGGGCGCGGCCCACGCCCAGACCCGGGCACGCGCGCTGCTCGTGACGCGGCTCCTCCCCTCCGCGGCCGCGGCCACGGCGGCGATGGGACTCGTGCTGCCCGCCTACGTGCGGTTCGAGCCGGCGCAGGCGGGGGAGCGCGTCACCGTGCCCCTGGCCCTGCTGGCCGCTGCCGCGCTCGCGGTCGTCCTGCACGGCCTCCTTCGCGGCGCCCGCGCGCTCTCGTCCACCTCCGCGCTTCTCCGGGGTTGGATGGCGCAGGCGGAGCCGGTGACGATGCCGCTCTCGCCCGTACCCGTCTACCGCGTGCGCGACCCGCGGGCCGTGTTCGCAGTCGTCGGCGTGCACCACCCGCGCATGTACGTCTCCGGCCGCGTCCTGGAGGCGCTCGCGCCCGCCGAGCTCGCGGCCGCGGTCGCGCACGAGTGTGCGCACCTGGAGGCGGCAGACAACGTCAAGCGCCTCCTCCTGCGATCGTGTCCCGACCTGGTCGGGCTTTCTCCCGTGTCGCGCACGATCGAGCAGGAATGGTCGCGCGCTTCGGAAGCGCGCGCCGACGAGCGGGCGAGCGCGGGGTGCCGTGAGACCGCGCTGGCCCTGGCCGCCGGCCTGGTCAAGGTCGCGCGGCTCGCGCCGGCCGCGGCCGGCGGACTGCCCGTCAGCGCGCTGCACGACGGCGGCGACGTGGACGTGCGAGTGAGGCGGCTGGTCAGGCGTGGCCCGCGGTGCACGGACTCATCGAAGTCGCGGCGCGGCTCCTGCGCTGACCCGCCTTCAAGGAGCGCTCATCCCATGAGTCCTTCCCGTTCCGCGTTCGCGCGCACCCTTGCCATCGCGGTGGCCCTGGCCGCCCCCGCCGCCGCGGAGGGTCCGGGCCCGGCGCACGTCGATCCCGCCCAATTCCAGGAGCTGCGCTGGCGCCTCGTCGGCCCTTTTCGCGGCGGGCGCGTGCTCGCGGTGGCCGGCGTCCCGGGCGAACGCGAGCACTTCTACTTCGGCAGCG
>QHVP01000340.1 GCA_003222295.1 Acidobacteriota bacterium
CCGCGGCGGAGCGGCACGGAGAGAGTCGGGTCGTCGATCTCCCCGCGCACCACGCGCGAGACGTAGGCCTCGATGGCCATGGCCTCGCGATGACGGTGGTAGCCCTTCGGCATCGCGCCCTCGACGTGACCGGCCAGGCCCAGGCGGCGGCACAGGCCCTGGCGCTCCTCGTACAGCAGGGTGGCGAGGCCGCGGCGGCGCAGGTCGGGATGCACTCCGATGTCGGCGCCATAGAGCCAGTCGCCCGCGGGCTGGTGGTTGGACAGCCAGTTGCCGGCGACGGCGTCGAGGTAGCGATGCTGGTAGTGGTGAAAGTCGATCGTGGTCCGGAAATCGGTGGAGGCCGCGACCACCCGGCCCGTCGCCGTCTCGACCACCGCGTGCTGCCCTTCCGGGAACACGCGGACGTGCGCGCGATAATGCTCGGCGCGCATGCGCTCGCCCGTGCTGAGGGTGGGGAAGCACGCCTCCTGGATGGCGGCCAGCTCGTCCGCCATCCTCTCTTCCGCGCGGACCACCACGAATCGCCCGTCTTCGGTCACGCGACATGGTACGGCCGGAATGCGATCATCTGGCGGATGACGGGGCCCGGGCGATCACGTGCCCTCCGCTTCGCGGTGGCGCTTGGACTCGCGATGCTGGTCGCGCCCTCCGTCGCGCGCGCGCAGGCGGCGGCCCCGACGCCGGGCATCTCGGACAACAGCTTCCTGCTCGAAGAGGCCTACAACCAGGAGTTCGGCGTCGTCCAGCACATCAGCGCCCTGAGCCGCTTCGGTCCCTCCGACTGGATCTACACCTTCACCCAGGAATGGCCGGTGCCCGGCCCCAAACACCAGCTCAGTGTGACCATGCCTCTGCAGGGCGTGGAAGGGGCGCACGGCCTCGGCGACGTCGCGATCAACTATCGCTATCAGGTGCGCGACAAGAACGGGATCGCGTGCGCGCCACGCCTGAGCCTGCTCGTCCCCACCGGGTCCTCGTCCAAGGGCCTGAGCGCAGGTGGCGCCGGCCTGCAGACGAACGGTGCCCTGAGCATCGCGCTGGGCAAGGCGGCGGTCGCCCACGAGAACCTCGGCGCGACCTGGATCCCGCGCGCGAGGAACGATGCGGGCGACCGCGCCCGGTCGCTCGGCTTCAACGCCGGGCAAAGCGTGATCTGGCTGGCCCGTCCCACGTTCAACGCCCTCGTGGAGCTGGCCTGGACGCGCGTACAGGACGTGGTCGGGCCCGGCCGCACCGCACGTCGCGACACGCTGTACCTGAGCCCCGGCGTCCGCTGGGCGTACAACTTCGCGAGCGGGCTCCAGATCGTTCCCGGCCTGGCCGTGCCCATCGGGATCGGGCCCAGCAAAGGCGACACCGGCGTCTTCTTGTACTTGAGCTTCGAGCACCCGTTCCGCCGCGCGAAGTGACCGTCCACACGTCACGCGCGTGACCGGCCGCACTGCGTTGCCCCGAGGGCGCCGCGTGGACGGCACCCGGCACCTGGGTCGCCCTACAATCGGCCGGATGCGAAGCACCGACCGTATCTCGATCGAGGACGTCCGCTGCGACGTGGCCGGCGCCTCGCTCGCCGTCACCAACCTGAGCGTCGGGGGGTTCTTCGTCGCCTGCGAGCCCCCCCTGCCCCTGGGACACTCCGTGGCTTTCGATCTCGTGTTCGCCGATGGGTGGCGCGCCCCCGCGGTGGGCCGGGTGGCCTGGGTGAACGGGCAGGAGTCCGCCAGCCCCAGCCTGCCCACGGGCTGCGGCATCACCATCACCAAGATCGCCTTCCCGGACAAGCTGGCCCTCGTCGACCGCTTGCGCCGCGCCTCCACCGCCCTCGCCCCGCGGCGGTAGGATGGGTTCATGCCGGAGATCGGCCGCACGTTGCTCGTCCTCGGGGGCGTCTTCGTCGTCGTCGGCCTGTTCCTCATGTTCGGGCACGGATCCCGGGCCTGGGCCGGCTGCCCGGAGACATCGTCTATCGGCGGGGAACCTTCACCTTCTATTTCCCCCTGGTCACTTCGCTGCTCCTCAGCCTCCTGCTGACGGCGATCCTCGCCCTCTTCCGGCGCTGAGCCCGCGCCATGAAGGGGCGCATCGAGCAGAGCCCGCCGCCGGAAGGGCGCTCCGGCCGCCGGCCTCGGCGGACCTGAAGCCTTTCTCGTCGAACGCCCGGATCATGCCGCTTGCCGCCCGCCGCGATTCCGTAGGATCCTTGGCCGCTTCACGGAGCCTCGGGCCGCTCCTTGATGGGGGTGTGGGTGTCCATCAAATCCGACCGCTGGATCAGGCGCATGGCCGTCGAGCACCGGATGATCGAGCCGTTCTCGGACAAGCAGGTCCGCGAAGG
>QHVP01000342.1:0-2849 GCA_003222295.1 Acidobacteriota bacterium
GATACCCAGGATCCGGGCAAGATCAACTGCGCCGCCGGCCAGAAAATGGAGGTCGAGGGGCCGATCACCGCGAAGTCCGGCTCCATCATCACCGTCAACCAGCAGGGCAAGGGACTCTTCGCCTGCGAGGTGGGGAGCGCGAGCATCCGCAAGGGGAATACGACGTATAGCCTGGCTCAGCTCCAGACGGGCTGGCGCGTGCACGTCTCAGGAACGGCAGCGGGCCTGTCCGGCAACGTCTGCAACGTCTCGGCGAGCGAGGTCAAGGTCCAGCAGAACTGACGGCCGCTGGCGCGCTTCTTGCTCTTTGGCCCATTGGCCCCCGCCTGCCCGGCGCAGGCGGGGGCGTGGCCGACCCATGAAAGAGCAGGAGCAACGTCAATGAAGAGAGCGCTGTCCGTCCTTCTTTTCCTGTTCGTGGCCCTCGCCGTGGCCGCGCCGCCCGCGCCGGCCTTCCAGGTGCGGACTGCCCGTTATTACGATCTCCAGCGGCTTCAGGACGACCTCGCCGTGCTGGACGACAGCCTGGCCGCGCTCCCGACCAGCCATCCGCGTTATCGGGAGTTCGAGGACCGCGCGAGCGCCCTCCGCGAGGAGCTCGTCCGGCTGAGAGACGACATGGATCGCGGCGGCACCAGCAGTGACGTGAGCGTCACGCGCGACACCGTCGACCGGCTGCGCGACCGGATCCACGCTCTCCACGGTGACATCGACAACGCGCTGAACCGGGGCTACAGCGGCCGCAGCAGCCGCAGCGTGGTGCTGTCCGAAGGCACCGAGATGACCGTGCGCCTCGAACAGTCCCTGTCCTCTCGCACCGCCCGCGTGGAAGATCGCTTCGACGCCACGGTGGCGCGTCCCGTCTACGTGGACGGCCGGATCGTGGTCCCCGACGGCAGTCGCGTGCAGGGCACGGTGACGGTGGTCGAGCGCGCACAGCGGCCGGCCCGCGGCGGACGGCTCAACCTTTCGTTCGATCGGCTTCTCCTCGACGACGGCACGACGGCCGACCTCAGCGCCCGCATCGTCCAGGTGAAGGAGGACATCGGCAGCGGGGGGACCTTGAAGCAGGGGGCGATCGCCGCCGCCATCGGCGGCATCCTCGGCAAGGTGATCGGCGGTACGAAGGGCGCGATCGTGGGCGTCCTGCTCGGCGGCGCGGGAGGAGCCATCAGCTCCAGCGGGGACGACGTGGAGCTGCCGGAAGGCACCGTCTTCATCCTCCAGCTCGACCGCGCCACGAGCGTGCCTCGGCAGTAAGAGGCCCCCGTCCGTCTCCGTCTCCTTACGTTGAGCCGATCCGACCCTCGGCGGGTGGTATAGTTCACGTTTTCGTCCGACCTCCCCCCGCGTGCAAGGAGACGGCCCCGAGAGAATGTCGGTTCGCACTCGCATCGCCCCGTCGCCCACCGGCGACCCTCATGTCGGCACCGCGTACGTGGCGCTCTTCAACTACGCCCTCGCCCGGAAGCAGGGAGGGCAGTTCCTGCTGCGCATCGAGGACACCGACCGTCAGCGCAGCCACCCCGCCAGCGAGCAGATGATCTTCGAGGCCCTGCGCTGGCTGGGCCTCACCTGGGACGAAGGACCGGACGTGGGCGGGCCCTACGGGCCCTACCGCCAGAGCGAGCGTTTCGAGATCTACCGCCAGCACGCTGAAGAGCTCGTCCGCCGCGGGGCGGCGTATCCGTGCTTCTGCACGCCCGAGCGGCTGGAGGCGCTGCGGGCCGAGCAGCGCGAGAAGAAGCTGGCCCTGGGCTACGACGGGCGCTGCCGGGCCCTGGCGGCCGCGGAGGCGCAGCGGCGAAGCGCCGCCGGCGAGCCTCACGTGGTGCGCCTGGCCATGCCCGCCGAGGAGGCGATGGTGGTCCCTGACCTGCTGCGCGGCGACATCCGCTTCGAGCGCTCGCAGATGGACGACCAGGTCCTGCTCAAGAGCGACGGCTTCCCGACCTACCACCTGGCCAACGTCGTCGACGACCACCTCATGCGCATCACCCACGTGATCCGCGCGGAGGAATGGCTCTCGTCGCTGCCCAAGCACGTCCAGCTCTATCGCGCCTTCGACTGGGAGATGCCCGTCTTCTGCCATCTGCCCCTGCTGCGCAACGCAGACAAGTCGAAGATCTCGAAGCGCAAGAACCCCGTCAGCCTGAACCACTACCGGCGCGCCGGGTTCTTCCCGGAGGCGCTCGTCAACTACCTCGCCCTCATGGGCGGGGTCATGGCCAACGACCAGGAGCAGTTCACGCTCGAGGAGTTCGTGGCCGGCTTCTCGCTGGAGCGGATCTCCCTGGGTGGTCCCGTCTTCGACCCGCAGAAGCTGACCTGGCTCAATGGCAAGCACCTGCGGAAGATGGAGCCGCCGGTCCTCCTGGCCCGGCTGCGCTCCTATCTCCTCTCCGACGACTACATGCTGCGCGTCCTGCCTTTGGTCCAGGAGCGCATCGACACCCTGGAAGGCTTCTTCGAGTACGGCCACTTCTTCTTCGCGGGCGAGGTCCCCTACGACGCCGGGGCCATGAAACATCTCGTGCCCAAGGGACGCACGCCCGCGGAGACGGCGAAGGCGCTGCAGATCCTGCTGGAGGAGCGGATCGACCCGCTGCTGGAATGGGAGTCGGCCGCCATCGAGGCCGCGCTGCGCGCCTTTGCCGAGGCCGCGGGCTGGGAGGCCAAGGACGTCTTCATGACCGTGCGCGTGGCCGCCACCGGACGCGCCGCCACGCCGCCCCTGTTTGACACGCTGGCCGTCCTGGGCAAGGAGGTCGTGCGCCGCCGCTTGCGTCAGGCGATCCAGACCCTCAAGGCGGCCGGCCCCGCCGCCTGAGAGCGACAAAGGACAAGAT
>QHVP01000342.1:2944-8321 GCA_003222295.1 Acidobacteriota bacterium
CCTGAACTTCGGCGTGGCCCAGCAGTTCGGCGGGCGCACCCACCTGCGCTTCGACGACACGAACCCCACCAAGGAGGAGCAGGAGTACATCGACTCCATCAAGGAAGACGTGCGCTGGCTGGGGTTCGACTGGGGAAAGCACCTCTACCACGCGTCCGACTATTTCGACCAGCTCTACGAATGGGCGGAGCTGCTCGTGCAGAAGGGGCTCGCCTACGTCGACGATCTCACCGCGGATCAGATCCGCGCGTACCGCGGCACCTTGACCGAGCCCGGGAAGGAAGGCCCGTTCCGCGATCGCACGGTCGAGGAGAACCTCGACCTCTTCCGGCGGATGCGCAAGGGCGAGTTCCCGGATGGCGCGCGCGTATTGCGCGCGAAGATCGACATGGCGGCCCCCAACATCAACCTGCGCGATCCCGTCATGTACCGCATCCTGCACGCGCGCCACCCGATGACGGGTGACAAATGGTGCGTGTACCCGAGCTACGACTACGCGCACGGTCAGTCCGACGCGATCGAGGGCATCACCCACTCGCTCTGCACCCTCGAGTTCGAGGACCATCGGCCGCTGTACGACTGGTTCATCGAGCACCTGCCCGTCCCCTCGCGTCCCCGCCAGTACGAGTTCGCCCGCCTCAACCTCACCTACACCGTGTTGTCCAAGCGCTTCCTCTTGCGCCTCGTGAACGAGGGCCGCGTGCGCGGCTGGGACGACCCGCGCATGCCCACCATCTCCGGCCTGCGCCGCCGCGGCTTCCCGGCGGAAGCGCTGCGGCAGTTCGCGGAGCGGATCGGCGTGGCCAAGCGTGAGAGCGTGAACGAGTACGCCGCCCTCGAACACGAGGTACGCGACGTCCTCAACCGCACGTCCCCGCGGCGGATGGCCGCGCTGCGGCCGCTGCGCGTGGTCCTCACGAACTACCCGGAAGGCCAGGTCGAGGAGATCGAGGGCATGGTCCCGTTCGCGCGCGAGCTGTGGATCGAGGGAGACGACTTCCTGGAGGACCCGCCGAAGAAGTTCTTCCGGCTCGCCCCCGGCCGCGAGGTGCGCCTGCGCGCGGCGTACTTCATCACCTGCCAGGAGGCGATCAAGGACGAAGCGGGCCAGGTGATCGAGCTGCGCTGCACGTACGACCCGGCGACGCGCGGGGGCAGCGCGCCCGACGGACGCTCACCCAAGGCGACCCTGCACTGGGTTTCCGCGCGCCATGCGCGGGCGGCAGAGGTACGCCTTTACGATCACCTGTTCGCGAAGGCCGATCCCGGGGCGGACGGCGGCGACCTGATGGCCGATCTCAACCCGAAGTCGGAGGAGGTCCTCACTGGTGCCTGGGTCGAGCCGGGCCTCGTCGGGCTCCCGGCCGGGACACACGTGCAGTTCGAGCGGCTGGGCTACTTCTGCGTGGACCGCGACAGCACGGCCGAGCGGCCGGTCTTCAACCGCACGGTGACACTGCGGGACATCTGGGCGAAGCTCCAGGCGAAGGGCTAGATCGGCCTACGCCGTCGCGCGCCGCGGACGCGTCTTGGGCACGCGCTCGCGCGGGATGTTGTAGCGCTGCAGGCGCAGGTAGATGGTCCGCCGCGTCACGCCCATCAGCCGCGCCACGCGCGCGATGTTCCACTCGTTGCGGTTGAGGAGGAGGAGCAACTTCTCGCGCTCCATGTCCTCGACCGGAGTCCGCTCGAGGTAGCTCTCCCACGCTTCGGCTCGGCTCGGCGCACGCTCGACGCCCAGGCCCACGTTCTCGCCCACGGCCTTGGCGATGATGCGGGAGAACTTGCTCAGGCGCTCGAGATCCTGGGACGTGCAGAAGTGGGGATCGAAGCTATCCACGTACAAGACCGCGGACAGGCCTTCCGCGCCCATCACCGGCACCATCACGAAGCTGACGGGGCCGGTGCCGTCGGTCTTGGGCAGCCGGCGCTCGCTGTTCACGTCGGGAACGTAGAACGGCTGCCCGGACTCGAGCGTCTCCCGCTGGCTGGTCCAGACGGTGTTGGCGGCATCCAGGACATGCTGGTCGATACCGCGGGAAGCGAACAGGGTGATGCGTCCCTGCTCGTGCCCAAACACCGCGCCACTGCGGCCGTTTGTGAGCGACATGACCACCTCGAGCGTCCGCTCCGCGAGCCGCCGGGGATCGTCGGCGCCGACCACCAGGTCGGCGAATTGATCGATGAGATCGGCCCTTCTCTTCACGTTATATGCCCTCCACCGATACCGTATATCAGGGAATCCCCTCCGGCGCCAGTCAATTCCTGTGCCGGCAAAGATCGCTCACCACGTCGTAGAAGACCGCGACGGACCGGCGCATCGTGTCCTCGCGCACCCGTTCGTCGTCCCCGTGGGCCGTGGCGACCTCCTCGGATGTCGCCAGGAGCGGCGTAAACCCGTAAGACACGGTCCCAAAAGGGCGAATGAGCACGCTCTCCGTGGCGCCGGACAGCATCTTGGTCGTGACCGGCACCCCAGGATAGTGCCGCCGGATCGTCCGTTCGATGATCCGGAACAACTCCGTGTCCGTCGGGCTCTCGTTGGGGTTGCGGAAGGTCCCGATGGGGGCGATCTGGACCTGGGGGTCGTCGATCACGCCGCGCAACTCGGCCAGGAACGCCTGCGGATCTTCGCCCGGCAGGAGCCGGACGTCGAGCTCCGCTTCCGCGCTGCCCGGGATCACGTTGGTCTTGTACCCCGCCCGGACGACGGTGATGGAGATCGTGTTCCGCAGCAGCGCCGAGGCCTCGCGATCCTCGTACAGGGCCTGTGCCGCTTCCGGGTCGAGCAGGGCCTTGCGCAGGTCGCGATACCACTCCGCGCGCGGGCCCTCCATGGTGGCCGCCTGGTCGCGGAAGAAGCGCTCGACCACCGGCAGCACCTTCATCTCCGTCTTGTGCTGCCGCACGCGCTCGAGGGCACGGACCAGCCGGTTGAGCGCGGAGTCGGCCAGCGGCCGCGATCCGTGGCCGGGAGTGCCGCTCGTGGTGAGCCGCAGCCAGAAGGGACCCTTCTCGGCGGTGTCGATGCCGAAGTACTGCGGCTTTCCGTCGTCCCCGATCACGTTCTCGCCGCCTTCGGTGATGAAGTACTCCGCCCTTCCCAGGCGTTCGCGCCAGCCCGCGGGGCTGAGCGCGCGCAAGGCACCCGCGAAGTCCACCTCCTCGTCGGCGGTGGCCAGGAAGTAGACGTCCCGGTCCAGGGCCAGGCCCTCGCGCCGGGCGCGGATGATCGTCACGAGCTGAAGGATGCCTTCCGACTTCATGTCCTGCGCCCCGCGGCCGTAGATGAGCCCCTCCTTCACCGCGCCCGAGAACGGGGGCATCGTCCAGCGGCTCGCGTCCGCGGGGACCACGTCCATGTGGTTGGCGAGGATCAGGGCGCGGCGGGTGGCCGAGCCCTTCAGCGTCGCGAGGAGATTCGCGCGGCCGGGCGCGAATTCGTCGATCTCGGAGGGAATGCCCTCCCGGTCCAGGATCTCCTTGTAGAAGCGCGCCGCCTTCAGCTCGTTGCCGGGAGGGTTGGTGGTGTCGACCTGGAGATACTCGCGCAGGAGATCGACCGCCATCTGCTCGTAGGAGGCGGGCGGGTCGACCGCCGGCGCGGGGAGCGCCACCAGCGACAGGGCGAGGACCAGGGGAACCGGGCGCATGCCACCTCCAGCGGAGGCAGAGGATACCATCGCGGCGTTCGACACCCGCGGACGCAGAAGCTCGACGTCGATCGCCTGGTTCGAGCTAGTTGAAGCGGACGAAGAACCTGTTGGAGTCGACCCCGTCCACGCGGACGTAGATCTCCTGCTCGTGCGGGAAGCGGGCGGTGACGATCGGTCCCATCGGGTTCGCCCCACGGACGTCGAGAGCGTCCGGGTTACCGAAACGCCACTGCACGGGGTAGCGCGGGTTGGTCGGCACTCCGTCCTCGTCCTTCGCGGTGGCGTCGAGGTGCGCCCGACAACCCGGTGGGATCTCCGACGCGCCCTTGCTGTGCTCCAGGATCTGACCGTCACAGTCGACGTAGTACACGTTCGCGGACACGCGGGAGACGGGCGCATCGTTGTCGTTGATCTCGGGAGAGGGTCGACTCGGGCACGGGGGTGGGGCTGGGGGAGGGCGGGTTCGCGGGAATGGCCGGAGTTCCGGCGACGGCTGCGGGAGCGCTCGGCGAGCCGCCACCACAGGCCGTCAGCAGGCAAAGGGAGGCCAGGGCGGCCGGCGCCATGGAGATCCAGCCACCGGCTCGATGGTGGCCGCTTGCGCGTATCATCGGGACGATTTCCTCCTGCCCAAAACGTTAGACTCTCTCATCTGAGGGCCGCTGAGTCAAGGGAGCACATGTCGCTTCGCGCTCTTCTCGCCCGGGCCGCCGTCTCGAAGCCGCTCATCGTCACGCCTCCCTCGTGGTTGGGGGTCGCGCTCGTGCTGGCGGCGTTCGCCGTCGCTCACGGCCCACGCGTGGTCCACAACCTGCCGAAATGGCACTGGGAGGATGGGCGCCACTTCCATCACAACCGCCAGCAGATCCATTCGATCGCCGACTGCTTCTTCGAGCCCAGCGCCTGGGAGGGCGGCGCGGAAGCAACGTACCGCCCGCTCTCCGCCAACCTGTACTACTTCGCGGGCCGATCGCTGTTCGGCAACGACATCGAGGTCTACCACACGATCGACGCCCTGACCCACATCGCCAACGGAGTCCTGCTGTTCCTCCTCTGCCGCCCGCTCCTGCCCGGCCTCTTCTCGCTGATCCCGCCCGTCCTCTTCGTGTCGCGACTGGCGCACGGGCAGGACTTCGAGTACACGTCCAACTTCGACACGCTGTCCTATGCCGCTTTCTCACTCCTCGGCCTGCTCCTGTTCGTGAGCGCACGCCGCCGCGAGCGGCGTCTTCTGGAGGCGCTCGCCGTGGGCGCCTTCGCGATCGCGCTTCTGTGCAAAGAGGCGGCGGTGGTCTGGCCCGCGATCCTGACCGCCTACGGATGGCTGTTCGACCGCTCCCGCGCGTGGCGCAAGTATGTGGCGGCCTGGGTGGTGGCCGCGCTATGGCTCGTCTGCTATCGGGAGATGATCCACCTGCTGTATCCGAGCGGGACCCCGGGATTCGTGTTCGACCTCACGCCGAAGGGACTCCTCACCCGTTACGCGGCGTACCTGCTGTCGTTCCTGAACCTCCTAGTTCCCGACGTCGATCCGGAGAAGGCGGGGTGGGCGATTCCGCCGCACCTGAGCGCGCTCGCGGCGACCCCTCCGATGCGGGTCGCCATGGCCTGCCTCGTGGCCGCCGCGGCCGTGCTGATGGTCGTGGCGCGCTGGCGCCCGGAACGCGTGGGCCCGTCCGGGCGCGTGGCCGCATTCGGGCTTGCCTGGTTCCTGGCCGGCA
>QHVP01000341.1 GCA_003222295.1 Acidobacteriota bacterium
TGGCGGAGTGATGGACGAACACGTCCGGACCACCCTCACGCGAGAGGAATCCGAAACCCTTGGAGTCGTTGAACCACTTGACGGTACCTTCGATCATTTGGACGTGGGCCTCCTTCGGCCCAGCCTCGTGTGCGACGTGCTTGCGCGTCCTTGCGATGCGAAGGCGGCCACTGTGGCCAGCCCCGTCGAAAAACGCCGAAGCAACGGCAACGAAACAGACTAGAACGATATCACGTCGCCGGCCGCCCGTCTAACTGGAGCGGGACGGTCCGCGACGCGGCCGGCGCGCGCCGGAGCCTCGCGCGGGAGGCCGGCTCGAGCCGTGGGTGCCCCCGTGGGGGGCGTGAGGCCGGCGGGGGCGGGCGGAGCCACGGGCCGAACGCATGGCCGCGAGCCGTTGGTGCAGCGGCACCTCGAGCTTCTCGGCCGTCCTCTTCGTGTAGTCGAACCCGGGCAGGACCACGCGCGGGAGCTGCTTGTGGATGGCCCGCTCGATCGCGCGCAGGTTGCCCTCCTCTTCCGGTGCCACGAAGAGGAACGCGTCGCCCTTCTGCTCCGCCCGGGCCGTGCGGCCGACGCGATGGACGTAGTCGTCGGGAGAGGCGGGCACGTCGAAGTTGATGACGTGGGAGAGCGCCTCCACGTCGATGCCGCGGGCCGCGATGTCGGTGGCCACCAGGACCGGGAACTTGCCGGCCTTGAAGGCCTCCAGGGCCTGGGTGCGCTGGGACTGGCTCCGGTTGCCGTGGATCCGGCCCGAGGGGATGCCCTGCTTCAGGAGGTAATCGGCCACGCGGTTGGCCCGGTGCTTGGTGCGCGTGAACGCGATGACGCTGCGGATCTCCCCGCGCCGCACCAGCTCCGCCAGCAGCGCGGCCTTGAGCTCCGAGGGCACGGGATAGACGGCCTGCGTGATGCCGATGGCCGGCTGCGATTGCCGCTCGAGGTTGATGGTGGCCGGGTTGTGCAGCATCTCGCGCGACAGGGTCACGATGGGGCCGGGCATGGTCGCGGAGAAGAACAGCGTCTGCCGCCGCGGGGGCAGGTGCTTCAGGACGTGGCGGATGTCCGGCAGGAATCCCATGTCGAGCATCCGATCCGCCTCGTCCAGGACCAGGATCTCGAGGCCCTGGAGCTTCGCGTACGGGAATCGGAAGTGGTCGAGCAGCCGCCCGGGCGTGGCCACGATCACGTCGACGCCGACGCGGAAGGCGTGCTCCTGCGGGCCCATGCCGACGCCGCCGAACACCGCGGCTCCGGAGAGCGGCGTGTGCATGGCGAGCGCGCTCAGATGCTCCTCGATCTGCGCGGCCAGCTCGCGGGTCGGCGTGAGCACGAGCGCGCGCGTCGTGCGCCGCGGCTTGCCGGCCAGGCGATGGAGGATGGGGAGGACGAAGGCGGCGGTCTTGCCGCTTCCCGTCATCGCGCAGGCCAGGACGTCGCGGCCCTCCATGGCGGGAGGGATGGCCTGCTCCTGGATGGGCGTCGCGCGCGTGAAGCCGAGCTCGCGCACGCCGCGCAGGAGGTCGGGATGAAGGCCGAACGCGGAGAAGGTGCTAAGATCGCTCATCAGGAGGGAGTCCCCATGCAACTCGCCCAGGTCTCGTACGTAGGGTTCAAGAACCTGGCGACTTCACGCGAGTACACGCTCCGCGTGACGCAGGTCGACGGCACCTCCAACGACTTCGTGTTTGCCGTATCCAACGATGCCTTTCTGACCCGGCACGTCCGCTATCAGGACGCGGCCGAGATCTGTTTCCTGAAACTGCAGCGCGCGGTGATCGCCAGCGAGCCCGGCCTGCCCGCGGCTCGGCAGAGTGTCACCGAGCAGGACTTCGAAGCGTATCGCCTCGCTCATCTGGGTAGGACCGCCGGGCGTCGTTTGTAGCCGCTGCCGTCCCCGCGGCGCCTCGTCTCCGCGCGCCGCCCTCTCGCGACCCGCAGGTCGCGGCACCGGTCAGGGCGGTGTGACCTCCCAGGGAATGGCCCCGGCCGTGACCTCCAGGAAGGCGACGTGGCCGAGCTTGTGCCCCGCGGGATCGATGCGCGGACGAGCCCCGGAGCGCAACTGCAGGGCGCGCCGAAAGACGACGGTGGCGACATGGAAGTTGCCCCACGGCCGCTGCCCCTCGCTGCCCGCCCGCACTTCCGAATCCGAACCCTCGTCCTTGCCCTTCACCGACGCCCGCCCTGCCGGCGAGGCGCCACGGCCAGGGCCGGGACGCGACGCTCGGAAGGCCACCACGCCCACGCACGAAGAGCGCTCAGCAATTGCTGCAGGAAATCGTGCATGTGAACCTCTCGCGGCCCGGCGCGGGGAGAGCCTTGGTCCCGAGGACCGCCGAGACGGCCGGCCGATATGCCGGACGTCGGGGCCCGCACGAGGTCAGTCAGCGGCGTCGATTGTAGCACGGTGGCCAGGACGGGCCTCCGGAAAAGCGCGCCGGCCGTTCCGGGCCGCGCGCCGTGGGTGTAAGGTGGATTCTATCCGGCTCCTGCGTGTCGTCCGAAGGGAGGGTTCTCGATGGTCGAATCCGTTCGACACCCCGCGATCCAGACGTTCCTCGAGTGGGCGCGCGAGGCGATCGGTCGTGATCCGTCCTTCCGCGTGAAGGTGGATGCGGCCCTGGCCGAGCTCACGATCTCCCCGAAGCTTCGCCATCATCTCGAAGAAGAGCTCGACCTCATCGCGCGTCCCGGCGCGGGAGCGCGGTCCTAGCCCTTCCCGTCACCGAGGGCTCACCTCCCCGGCAGGGCGGCCCCATAGTAGACTCGGGGCCCCTGCTTCATCCCGCACAATCGAAGGCCACCGGAGGAGAGAACCCATGCCCTCGCTCGTGACTTTCCCCACGATCCTGGCCGCGCTCGCGGCTTTCGCGCTGATCGGTCCCGCCGCCGCCCCGGGCGGGGAGGACTGGAAGATCCTTTTCGACGGCAAGTCCACGGACGCGTGGCGCGGTTACAGCCGCGACGGCTTCCCCGCCGGCTGCTGGGCGATCGAAGGAGACACCCTGAAGACGGTCTCCGGGGGCAAGGGCCCCTGCGATCTCGTCACCCGCGAGCCCTATCGCGACTTCGATTTCGAGCTCGAGTACAAGCTGTCCCCGGGCGGGAACAGCGGGGTCCTCTATCGCGTAGCCGAGC
>QHVP01000343.1 GCA_003222295.1 Acidobacteriota bacterium
GTGCCCTATGCGGCGGGCGGCCTGCCGACGGTCGAGAACATCCAATTGCGGTGCCGCGCCCACAACGGCTACGAGGCCGACCTCTTCTACGGGCCGGGTACGCGTCGGACGCGCGGCGGCGGCGTACGCGACGCTCGAGCCATCAATGGTGGACGCGTGACGGTGCCGCGAACTGGTTCTGGAACCAGTACTCATGGGGACGTACCACCGGCCCCACCGGGGGATCCCATCGCTCGAGCGTGACCCCGCCACTCCGTCACGACCATTAGGCCGACATCGAAGTAGATTCCGGCGACGGCTCCCGGAAGGGCGACGTGCCGAGCCGAGCCGCCGTCAACCGATGTACTGTTGGATCCGGCGGTCGGGGTCGAACCGGCCACGGGAGGATCGATGGAGAAGATGGCGCTCGTCACGATGATGCTGATGGCCGTGCCCCTCATGGCGGCATCGCCGGCGGAGGTCTCCATCTGGACGGCGGCCGAGCTCAAGGCGCAGGGCGAGAAGCTGGTGCCGAAGATGAGCGAGAAGAAGGTCGCCTCCGAGCGCCTGGCCACCTACGGCAACCACCTCACCATGATCGCGCACCGCGAGGCGGACGGCGAAGCGGAGATCCACGAGACCCAGGCCGACTTCTTCTTCGTGCAGAGCGGGACGGCGACCCTCGTCTTCGGCGGCGAGGTGCCGGGCGCGAAGACGACCGCGCCCAACGAGCGCCGCGGTCCGTCGATCAAGGGCGGGGAGCGCAAGACGCTCTCCCCCGGCGACGTCGTCCACATCCCGGCGCGAATCCCCCACCAGCTCCTCGTCCCCGCGGGCAAGGAGTTCACCTACTTCGTCATCAAGGTCGACACGCCGTAGCATGACCCGGGCCGTCTCCCGCCTGGCCACGGTCGTCGCCATCGCGGTCTCGCTTGGCCTGGCCGCGACGCCGGACACGCGCCTCCTCGAGATGGATGCGGAGGCGGTTCGACTGCTCAGGCGTGCCGCCGACGCCGCCGCCGCCGGAGACCGGAATGAGTCCGGGCGTCTTCTGAAGGAAGCGGCACGGCAGGTCGAGGCCCTGGCCGGCGAGACGTCGCTCCCTCCCGAGGTGCGCCGCGCGCTGGAGGGGGCCGCCTCGGGGCTGCGCGCGCAGGCGGACGAGCCTTCGCGAACGCTCTCGCTCGGCCCCTCCATGCGCCTCCTCGAGCGGGTGAGCGCGCTGCTCACGGCAACCACGACGACGACGCTCCCCTTCCAGGGCAGCTACAGCCAGCCCAAGGTGGCGGAGCCGGCCTATGGCGGCCACGCCTCCGCCATGGGGCCGCCGCCGGAGAACGCGAGCGCCAAGGGAGGCCCTTCCCCGGTCCAGTTCGAGGAGGTGCCCGGGCAGCTGACCGAGAAGACCTTCGCTGGCGGACGCACCAAGGACCACCTCCTCGAGTCAGGGGGAAGCGGCGTCGCGCTGATCGACTATGACAACGACGGCCGGCTCGACATCTACGTCGTCAGCGCGTTCGAGCTCGACGAGCGCCGACAGCGCATCCCCCATCCAAGCGCCCTCTACCGAAATCTCGGCAACTGGAAGTTCAAGAACGTCGCCCGCGAGGCCGGGGTCGACGCGGCGGCCTGGGGCAACGGCGTGTGCGCCGGCGACTTCGACGGCGACGGGCTCCTCGACCTCTACGTCACGAACTTCGGTCCCAACTTCCTGTTCCGGAACAATGGGGACGGGACCTTCACCGAAGCCGCGCGGACGGCGGGAGTGCAGGCCGGCGGCTGGAGCACCGGCTGCGCGTTCCTCGACGGAAACGGGGATGGCCATCTCGACCTGTACGTGGCGCGCTACGCCGACGTGAGCTGGGACGACGTCGTGCGCGCACGACGCACCATGACCTGGAGGGGAGGGCCAAGGGTCATGGTCGGGCCCGTGGGATTGCCGGGAGCCGCCGATCTCTACTACGAGAACAAGAGCGACGGCACCTTCGCCGAGGTCGCGGAGGCGCGGGGCCTGAAGGATGCGGCTCCGGCCTGGGGATTCGGCGTGGTGGCTACCGACTACGACGGCGACGGATGGACGGACCTCTACGTCGCCAACGACTCCAGTCCGAACTTCCTGTACCGAAGCCGCGGCGACGGCCGCTTCGAGAGCGTGGGGCTGCTCAGCGGGGTCGCGCTCAGCGCGGAGGGACGGTCCCAGGCGGGCATGGGCGTGGACGCCGGGGACTACGACAACGACGGCTGGATGGACCTCGTGGTGACGAACTTCGCCCACGACAGCAACACGCTGTATCGCAATCTCGGCAACGGCCTCTTCACGGATGTCACCCAGGCGGCCGGACTGGCAGCGCCGACCTTCGAGCGGATGGGCTGGGGCACGGCGCTGCTCGACGCCGATCTCGACGGCCGGCTCGACCTCTTCTTCGCGAACGGCCACATCTATCCCCAGGTCGACGACTTCCCCGCCCTCAAGGAGACGTTCCGGCAGAAGAACCAGCTCTTCCTGGGCGACGGCCATTCCTTCCGTGACGTGTCCGACACCGCGGGCGGTGGACTGCAGATCGCGAAGTCCAGCCGCGGGCTGGCCGTGGGCGACCTCGACAACGATGGCGACCTCGACCTCGTGATCAGCAACATGGACGACGTCCCCACGCTCCTCGAGAACCGCCAGCGCACGGGCCGCCACTGGATCGGCCTCCAGTTGAGGAAGGTGGGAACGAACCCTTTCGCCATCGGAGCCCGCGTGTCCGTCGAGGCCGCCGGACTCCGGCAGGTGCGGGAGATCCGCTCCGGAGGCAGCTACCTCTCGCAGAGCGACCTGCGGGCCCATTTCGGCCTGGGTGGCTACGCCGGGCTCGTGAACGTCGAGGTCCGACTGGGCCAGGCCCGATGGAGATGGACCGGCCTCCCTGTCGACCGGTATACCTCGCTCGTCCTGCGCGACCAGGATCGGATCGAGGGCAGCCGCCAGGCCGCGGCGGAGAAAATCGAAAACCCTTGACTCCGGCCCCAGCTTCGGTAGTAGGTTTAACGAAGTCCAACCAGGACACAGGCACCCCCAACCGTCTTCCGGGAGGTGATTCGATGAGAACACACTCGTTGCGAACGACGCTGGTGGTGTCGTTCGTGATGCTGCTGGCCGTGCCCCTCCTCGCCCAGAGCCAGTTCGCCGGCCTTACCGGGACTGTCATCAGCAAGGACGGGAACCCGTTGCCGAAAGTCGAGCTGGTCGCGACCAACCAGGCGACCCAGGTGACGTACACCGGGCGTAGCAACGATGCCGGCCTGTACACCATCTCGGCCCTGCCCATCGGCACGTACAAGCTCCGCGCCCAGGCCCCGAGCTTCCAGACCTACGAGACCAACCCCATCAAGCTGGAGTCGGGCCAGACGGCGCGCGTCGACATCACGATGCAGGTCGGGGGTGTCACCGAGAACGTCGAGGTCACCGGCGTCGCTCTCGGGCACCACCATCCAGGGGATGCCCCTCAACGGGCGCAACTTCGCCCAGCTCTCCCTCCTCCTGCCCGGTGTCATCACGACGGAGCCGGACAGCTTCACCCAGCCCAAGAACTTCGGTTCCGGGCGGCCGTTCGTGAACGGCCAGCGCGAGCAGGAGAACAACTTCATGCTCGACGGCATCGACATGAACGAGCCGATCGACAACCTGCTGCCCTACCAGCCCAGCCCGGACGCCCTGGCCGAGGTCCGCGTCGAGACCAACAACTACAACGCGGAGTTCGGCAACGTGGCGGGCGCGATCGTCGGCAGCACGATCAAGTCCGGCACCAACGAGTTCCACGGCAACGCCTTCGAGTACTGGCGCGACAGCAGCCTGGCCGCGAACTCCTGGGACAACAACCGCGTCACTCCCGCCGCGGCCAAGGCCGAGCTGTCCCAGCACATCTTCGGGGCCACCCTCGGCGGTCCCATCATCAAGAACAAGGTGTTCTTCTTCGGCGACTACCAGGGGTTCATCCGCAACCGGCCGGGCGAGCTGGTGCGGAGCGTGGCCCCGGTGGCCTATCGCAACGGGGACTTCTCGGGGGCGGGGGTGACCATCCGCGACCCGCGCACCGGGCTGCCCTTCCCCGGGAACATCATCCCGACCAGCCGCTTCAGTCCGATCGCGCGGGCCGTGCTCGCCAACCAGACCCTCTATCCTCTTCCCAACCGGTCCGGAAACACGAGCAACCTCGTCGCCCCCTCCTCGGACAAGCAGCGGACGCACCAGGGCGACGTCAAGGTCGACGCGAACCTCTCCGACAAGGACCGCATCTTCGCCCGCGTGTCCTACCAGCACTACACTTCTCAGCCGGAGCGGGCACCCTTGCAGAGCCAACTGATCGACACGAACAACGCACCTTTCCTGGGCACCGCCTTCAACTGGACGCACACCCTGGGCTCGAGCGCGCTCAACGAGCTGCTGCTGGGCTTCAGCCACGTGAAGTTCCAGACCACCCCCACGGACTGGGCGGGCATCGGCAACGCCAACGCCAGCATCGGCATCCCCGGCAGCCAGCCCATCCCCGGGCTCAGCGCCTTCAACATCGGCGGCGACCTGGGGTTCGGCAGCGCCGCCAACTCCGAGTTCAACGACATCAAGTCCTACCAGTTGACGGAGAAGTTCACGCTCTTCCGGGGCCGCCACTCCTTCAAGTTCGGGGGGCGCTGGCTCTACCAGCGGCAGGGCTTCGCCTATGCCGGCAACGAGGGGGTCCTCGGCCACTACGACTACACAGGGGCCTTCACCGGCTTCGGCTTCGCCGACTTCCTCCTCGACCAGGTTTCGGCCAAGGGCCAGGGCGGGTTGGTGCCGCCGTTCACGCACCTGGCCCACCGCATCGGCATCTTCGCCCAGGACGACTTGCGCGTCCGCAACGACCTCACTCTGAACCTCGGCATCACCTGGGAGTACCTCTCGCCGTGGGTGGAGAAGGACAACCGCCAGTCCAACATCGACCTCAATACCGGGCAACTCATCCTGGCCGGCCAGAACGGCCACAGCCGGGCGCTCTTCAACTCGTTCAAGGGAGGCTTCGAGCCGCGCGTGGGCTTCGCCTGGACGCCGGGCCAGAAGCTGGTGGTGCGGGGAGCGTTCGGGATCGTGCAGTACATGGAGGGCACGGGCAAGAACCTCCGGCTCACCCAGAACCCGCCGTTCAACTTCGAAGGCCGCAGGGTCTTCGACGCCACCACCGGGCCCGGCACCGCCGCCACCGGGTTTGGCGACATCATCCCGCAGGTGAACGGTGGCCCCGGCACGTTGTATCGCATCTTCGCCCCCGACCTGAGACCCCAGCTCACCAAACAATGGAACGTCTTCGTGGAGAAGCAGCTCAGCAACTCCGTTTCCGCGCAGGCCGGCTACGTGGGAAGCCGCTCGACCCACATGGTGGTCCCGTACGACTTCAACCAGCCTCTCCCCGGTACGGGCCCTCCGTCCACCTGGGCCCCCATCGACCAGCGCCGGCCCCTCTACACGAAGAACCCTTCCATCGGCGTCACCAGCGGCACCAACTCGATCGGCGTCGGCGCCTACGACGCCCTGCAGGCGAGCCTGAGGCAGCGTCCCACGGAAGGCCTCGAGTTCATCGCGTCCTACACCTACAGCAAGGCGCTGAGTGACAACGTGGGCTACTACGGCGTCGGCTGGAGCCAGACCGCGGGCCAGGGCTACTACTACCTCGACAGCTACCATCCCCTGAAGGACTACGGCCCCTCGCCCTACGACATGAAGCACAACGTCAGCCTGGCCGGGAACTACGAGCTCCCGCTGGGCAAAGGGCGCAAGGTCGGCTCGGACTGGAGCGGGGCCACCAACGCCTTGCTCGGCGGCTGGAACCTGAACACGATCGTCTCGTTCCACACGGGGCTGCCCCTCACTCCCTACGACGGTGCCGGGCAGTCCCTGCAAGCCACGCGCTCTCTGGAGCGCCCCAACCGCGTCTGCGACGGCAACATCAGCGGCGCGGGCGTCAACGACGCCTGGGCCGACATCAACTGCTTCGTGCACGCGCCCATCGGCCAGTTCGGGGACTCCGGCGTGGGCATCCTCCGCGGCCCGCGCTACTTCAACTGGGACCTCGGCCTCAGCAAGAACTTCGCGCTCGACGACAAGCGTTACTTCACGCTGCGCATCGAGGCCTTCAACGTCCTCAACCACCCGAACTTCGCCATCCAGGCGGGCTCGATGGACATCTCGAACCCCGCGACTTTCGGCCGGATCCAGAACACCTTCTCGGCGCCGCGGATCGTGGAGCTGGTGGCGAAGTTCACGTACGACTGAAGACGTTCGACGCAGGATCACTCGAGGGGGGCTGGTGGCCAGCCCCCCTCTGATCCTCGTCTGGCTCCTGGCCGCCTCCGTCTCCGGCGCGAGCGGCCCCTACCGGTACCATCCGAAGTACCACGTGCCGCCGTCGCTGGAGACGGTCCTGCGGCAGCTCAGTCCCGGACAGGACGCCTTCCCCGCCGAGAAGGAAGCCGAGGAGCTGAGCCATCGGCTGGGGGAGCTCAGCGCGCTGCTCCGCGCCCACCCGGGTCTCGTGCCCGAGGCCGCGGAGGGCCTCTTGGCGCCGGAGTTCAGGGGCAGCCGCCTCACGCCGGCCGAGGAGGTCTCGGTCGGCCGTAGTCCGCAGCTCGAGGTCTTCCGCGCTCGTGTCCTGCCTCCGGATCTCGTGCGGGACCGCGCCTCGTTCCGGTCTGAGCTCACGGCCCTGGTGAGCGAGCTCGAGTCGATATCGGTGGCCGAGTTCCTCATCACCGGAATCGACGAGGAGTCAGGGCCGGATCCGCTCGTTCGCACCCTCGTGCGCTACGAGATCGCGGGAGCCACTCGCGGCGGCGGGCGCGCGCAGCGGCTCGGGCGCTGGCAGCTGCGCTGGCGGCGCGGCGCGGACGGGGCCTGGCGCGTGACCGAGTGGACCCTTCTCGAGCACCGTCGCAGCCGCGCCTCCTCCCCCGTCTTCACCGAGGTGACGGCGGCCGCCCTCGGAGGCAATGCCTCCTTTCGCCGGCAGCTCGTCCCTGGCCTCGACGCCTGGGCCTCGAGCCTCGACGCGGTCTTCCAGCCGCGAGGCATGGGCCACCACGGCGTGTCCGTGGGCGATTTCGACGGCGACGGCCGGGACGACTTCTACGTCTCCCAGCCCGAGGGCCTGCCCAACCGGCTCTTCCGCAACAAGGGGGACGGCACCTTCGAGGACGTGACGGAGGCGGCGGGGCTCCTCGTCCTCGACCGCACCTCCGAGTCTCTCTTCGTGGACGTGGACAACGACGGC
>QHVP01000344.1:0-971 GCA_003222295.1 Acidobacteriota bacterium
CGTCTCGCTCTATGGGGAGGAGCGCGCGCCCTTCTCGCTCCGCGCGTACGCGCCGACCTCTCGCGCGGAGCCGCCCTCACGCCGCGACGTGATCCTCGACCCCGCTCGCCCCGACCTGGCCGTGGACCTGGACCTGCCCGCCGGCGCGGGGCCGCATCCGTTCGTCCTCGTGGTCCACGGCGGGGCCTGGCGGAGCGGCGACAAGGGCGCGATGCGGCACGTCTCGCGCGCCCTCGCGCGCGCGGGTCACGTCGTGATCGACGTCCGTTATCGGCTCGCCCCCGAGAGCCCGTTCCCGGCCGCGGTCGCGGACGTGAAGTGCGTTCTCGGCCGCGTGCGCCAGCGGGCGGCCGAGCTTGCCATCGACCCCGATCGTGGCGCGCTGCTCGGCCGTTCCGCGGGCGGGCAGATCGCGCTGGTGGCCGCCTACTCGGCCGGAGACGCCCGACTCCCGCCCGCATGTGCGGTGGGGGACGGCGGCGTTTCGTCGGTCGTTGGCCTCTACGCGCCGACGGACCTCGCCTGGAGCTACCACAGTCCCGTTCGGCCCGACGTCGTGGAAGGGCCGCAGGTGCTGGAGCTGTACCTGGGCGGCGCCCCCTCTGAGGTGCCGGAGGCCTACCATCTCGCTTATCCGGTCACGTGGGTGGATCGGGCGGTGCCACGCACGCTCCTCATCCACGGTGCCGGCGACCGGCTCGTCTCCGTCGAGAACGCACGGCGCCTGGCGCGCGGACTACGCGACCGCGGTCACCCGGTCGAGGTCCTCGAGATCCCGCTGGCCGAGCACGCCTTCGATGCGCACCCCGGCGGCCTCGCCGACCAGCTCGCGCTGCACGCGCTCTTGCGCTATCTCGCCGCGGATGCGGGCGGTGCCTCCGCGCGCCGATAGCGGGCCAGGGCGAAGCGGGTGTCCTCCCCGCCTTCGAAGATGCGCGCGAACGTGACCGTCCATCCCGCGGGCGCGGGCG
>QHVP01000344.1:994-3163 GCA_003222295.1 Acidobacteriota bacterium
ACGGGCGGAGGGGGATGCGCTCCGGGAGCGCGGCCCGGATGCGGACGTTGTCCGCGCCCTGCTGGCGCGCGTAGTAGCGCAGCTTGTTGAGCACGCGCGGCGACTCGACGACCACGAGATCGCCCGCCTCCGCCTGGCGCCGGAGCGCGCGGGCGGCGACGGCGAGGGCGGGAGGATCGGCAGGGACACGGCGCAAGGTCACGGCGAGGCCGGCGGCGAGGATCAGAAGGCCGGCGACGGCGGCGCCCGTGCGTAGCGCGCGCGGAGAGATCCTCGTCGCGGTGACGGCCCACGCGCAAAGAAGGAACACCTGGGCGAACAGCATGTACCGCTCGAGAACGATCGGGCGTCCCGTGACCACGGAGACGACGAGGCCCATGACCCACGGCGCCGCTGCCTGCGCCGCGAAGAAGCGGCCGGCGCGGCCCGCGCGGGCGGCCGCCACCAGGGAGGCGGTCACGAGGATCGCGGCCAGCGTCGCCGTGCGCCCGGCATCGACCCCGAGCGCCCATCGTGCCACTCCGTCCACGAGAGCCGAAAAGCCGACGGGCGGAATCCAGTAGGCCGCCTGGACCTGTCGCGCCTGACGCCAGAGCACCGGCGCCCACGGCGCGAACGTGGCCAGGGCGACGAGGCTGGCGAGGAGGAGGTCGCGCAGCCGGCCGCGCGTCGGGACCGCCCGGATCGCCCAGATCGCTTGCGTGGCCACGGTGAAGGCCAGGTAGTAATGGGTGCCCACGGCCGCCGCCGCCGCCAGGCCCCACAACGTCCACCAGGCCCATGGCCGTGCGGTCGCTCGATGCGCCCGCAGGACGAGCCAGGCGCTGCCCGTGGCCAACACCGTCCCCAGGGCGTACATGCGCGCATTGCGGCTCTGCAGCACCTGGGTGGCGTGGATCGCGATCATCGAGGCCGCGAGCAGGCCGGCCGCCGGCCCGCGATCGTCTTGGTCGAGGCGATCCGCCTCCCGGACCAGCGCGAACGCGAGCGGCACCACCAGGAGGCCGACGAGCACCGAAAGCGCACGCAACGCGGCCGGTCCATCGCCGACGAGGGCCAGCCATCCCTGGAGGGCGAGGTAGTAGAGAGGCGGGTGCACGTCCTGCGCGGCCCGCGCGAGCATCTCGCTCGTCGGGTATCCGGCCAGCCGCCAGGAGAACGCCTCGTCGCTGGTGAGACCGGGGACGGTGAGCCGCCAGGCGCGCGGGAGAAGGCCGGCGAGGACGATCCCGGTCAGGACGGCGATCGTCAGCCGGCGCCCCGGCGCCCCCATGGCGCGGAGTGTATCGCGTGGCCGGCCGGCACCCTTGACGGCGGCCGAGCGCGCGGGGAAGCTTGGAGGCTTGACCCTGCCCCGTCGTGTCCTCGTGGCCCTTGCCGGTGCGTTGCTCGCGGGCGCCGCGCCCGTGGTCTCTCCGCCCACCGCCCGCATGGTGCTGGCCCCGACCCACTTTCCCGGCTGGCAGACCCACAACGTCACCTTCCCGCTCGTGGTGCGCGATCCCGTCCGCGGCGTCTGGCGGATGTACTACACGGGCTCCGCGACCGATCAGGTCGGCGAGGCCGCGTGGGACCTGTGGAGCACCGGGGTCGTCACCTCGCGCGACCTCGTGCGCTGGAGCTATCCCGAGGACTACGAGCCGGTGCTGATCGGCCAGAGGTTCCTCGAAGGCGATCTCGTCGACCTGTCCGGTGGCGAGCGGCCGTTCGACGCCATTCGGGCGGCCGCGACCTCGGTCCTGCGCGACGGGAGCGGGTGGCGCGCGTGGTACACGGGGTGGAACGGGGACGAGCGCTCCCTGGGCGGCGGGCGCGTGGAGCAGGTCCACTCCCGCATCGGCCAGGCCACCTCGACCGACGGCGTGCGCTGGACGAAGCGCCCGGGCACGGCCGAGCTCGCAGCCGCCCTGGGCCTCGGCGCGGCGGGGGCGATCGACTCCGTTTCCGCCGCGCATCCGTCCGTATTGAAGGCCGGGACGACCTATCACCTCTGGTACGAAGCGTACGACGGCCGCGTCTGGCGCATCGCCCACGCGCACTCGGCGGACGGCCTCGCCTGGACGACGGACGGCGCTGCGGTGGAGCCCGGAGCGGATGGCGCGCTCGACGCGCGGGGCGCGCGCCAGCCCGTCGCGCGCAAGACGGCCGCCGGCTACGAGCTGTGGTACC
>QHVP01000345.1:0-6903 GCA_003222295.1 Acidobacteriota bacterium
GGAGCTGGGGCGCGATCAGCATCCCTTTGTAGACGAGCGTGCGGTGCGAGAAGCTCGGCACGTAGAACATCGCCTTGTCCGCGACGTCGGCCGCGTCCACCGCCTTCTCCACGCGGCGCCGCAGGACGTAGAGGCGGCGCTCGTAGGCGTCGTCGTCCTCGATGGAATCGGGACGCGAGACGAAGACCTGGCGCATGGCCGGCTCCGCCGCCACCGCAGTGGGCCCGAGTGTCCGGTTGTCGGTGGGCAAATCGCGCCAGCCGAGGACAGGCAGGCCCTCTTCGGCGGCCAGGCGCGTCCAGATCGCTTCGCAATCCGCGCGCCCCTTCGCGTCGCGGGGCAGGAACACGATGCCCGCGCCGTAATGCCCGGCCGCGGGCAGGGTGATGCCGATCCTGTCGCACTCTTCGGCCAGGAAGCGGTGCGGCATCTGGATGAGGATGCCGGCGCCGTCGCCCGTGTTCTTCTCGCAGCCGCAGGCGCCGCGGTGCTCGAGGTTGAGCAGCACCTGCACGCCCTGCTCGACGATGGAGTGCGACCTCTTTCCGTGCGCGTCCACGACGAAGCCGATTCCACAGCTGTCGTGCTCGTGCGCCGGATCGTAGAGCCCCTGCTTGGGGGGCGGGCCGACTCGCGTCATGGCAGATCCCCGATTCAAAAGCGATCGGGGCAGCTTAGCGTGGATGCGAGCCGCTCTTGGGACTTTTTCGGCCGCCGGAAGCTTTTTGGTTCGATTTTTCTTCCGCGGAGGGCTCTTCAGCCGACTTGTAGAAGAATTCTCGATGGAGGCTATGCACCGCGCGCTCGGCGTCGGCCTCCGCGACCAGAACGGAGATGTTCACGTCCGACGCCGCGAACGAGATCATCACCACGTTGACGTCGGACAAGGCCTCGAAGATCCGCCGCGACAGCCCCTGGTAGCGGAAGAACCCGCGCCCCACGAGGCTGACGATCGCGTTCTCGCGCAGGATCCTCACCTCGCCGAGGCGAGAGAGATCGGCCTTGATCTCGGCCAGGTGCTCGACGTCGTCCACGGTCACCGAGATCGAGACCTCCGAGGTCGCGATGAGGTCGATGGGCGTGTCGTGGCGCTCGAAGATCTCGAACATCTGGCGCAGGAATCCGGTGGCCATCAGCATCCGGGGCTGCGAGAGCAGGATGACGGTGATGCCCTTGCGGCAGACGACCGCGCAGGGACCGGAGGGCCCCAGGTCCGCGCTGGTGGTGATGAGCGTCCCGGGCGCGCCCGGCTCGCGGGTGTCGCCGATGCGGACGGGAATGCCCTTGTCCACGGCGGGCCGGATCATCGCCGGGTGCAGGACCTTGGTGCCGAAGTAGGCCAGCTCCGCCGCCTCGTCGGGCGAGACGCGGGGGATGGCCAGGGCGTCGGGGGCGAGCTTGGGGTCCACGGTCATGAAGGCGTCGACCTCGCCCCAGATCTGGATCTCCTCCGCATCCAGCAGCGTGCCGATCACGGCCGCGGTGGCGTCCGCGCCGCCCCGGCCCAGCGTCGTCGTCACTCCCTCGCGGGTCGCGCCCATGTAGCCGCCGATGACCGGCACCTGCCCGGTCCCGAGCATCGGCTTCATCTTGAGCTTCAGGCGGGGGGCGATCTCGTCCATCAGCGGTGAGGCGGCCCCGAAGACGTCGTCGGTGAGGATGACGGTGCGGGCGTCGATGGTCTCCGCGCGCAGCCCCTGCTGGCTCAGGGCCTCGGCCACGAGCTCGCTCGACAGCCGCTCGCCGACGGCGGCGATGGCGTCGCGGGTGCGGGGGGTCAGCTCCGCGAGCGCGTAGACGGCCTTATAGAGGATGCGCAGCTCCTCGATCCG
The DNA here is from genome assembly GCA_003222295.1 of Acidobacteriota bacterium. Classification (GTDB taxonomy): domain Bacteria; phylum Acidobacteriota; class Vicinamibacteria; order Fen-336; family Fen-336; genus AA29. Next base: position 1,833 of record QHVP01000345.1, read on the forward strand.
CTCCTCCAGGTGGTTCGCGAACCGGCGGCGGCCCGGACCGTCGGGCAGGAGGTCGGAGGCCACCTGCTCGTGCAGCGCCTTCACCTCCTGCACGCGGTCTTCGTAGTCGCTCTGGCGCCCGGCGGCGAGGTCGGCCGCCTCCAGCAGGAGGTCGGTGACCTTGGGCAGGGCCGAGGTCACGACCACGGGCTTCCGGGCCTTGTGCTGCTGGACGAGGCGGGCCACCGCTCGCAATCGGTCGTGCGATCCGATCGAGCCGGCGTCGAACTTCATGACGATCATGGGCGCGATTTTCTTTGGCGGAGAACGGAAAGTCCAACCGAGGCCAGGCGCCGCGCTGACTTGCACCGCGCGGCGGCGCGGTACCACACTGGCGACATGGGAGCGCGGGGGCCGGTCCTGGCCGTGATCGTGCTGCTGGCCGGCTCCCATCCCAGGGCGGCGGCGGATGAGATCGTCACCGTCCGTGGGCGCGTGAAGGACGCGACGTCCGGCCTCCCCGTAGCCGGCGCGGAGGTGGCGGCGGGCGAGACGCGCGGCGTCACCGACGCCGCGGGTTCATTCGCGCTCTCCCTGGCGCGCGGGCGTTGGACGGTCTCCTTCCGCGCCCCCGGCTATCTCGAGGAGACGCGCCGGGTGACGATCGCCGAGGAAACGCTGCCGCCCCTCGACATCGCGCTCGTTCCCAAGGCGCGCTTCTTCGAGCGCGTGGAGGTGAAGGCGACACCCGCGCCGCCCGCGGAGCCGGGCGCCCTGCCCGTCACTCCCGACCGCGTCCTCACCGTGGCCGGGGGGCTCGACAACATCTTCCACGTCATCCAGACGCTGCCCGGCGTTGTGGCCACGGACGAGCTCGGAAGCCGCATCTCCGTGCGGGGCGGGTTGCCGGACGAGAACCTCACCATCATGGACGGGGTCGAGATCCACAACCGCTTCGACTTCTCTCCCGGCGGCTTCGGGGTCAGCCACGGCGATCGCCTCTCCTCGCTGCTGGTGGTGGAGAACCGCGACGGCGGCGCGAAAAAGGTTCTGTCCGGATCCTCCGCCCTCAGCATCACGGACGCGAACGTCATCCTGGAAGGGAAGCTGCCGGTGAGGAAGGGGTCCTGGCTCCTGACCACGCGCCGGACGTACTACGACCTCGTGGCCGAGCGCTTCGTGGACGCGCAGCTGCCCGCGTTCAACGACGTGCAGCTCCGGGTGGCCTGGGAGCCGAAGGACGGCCAGAAGCTCTCGCTCACGGGGGTGCGCAGCCGCGAGGACGGCAACGGGGAGTTCACGGGGGACGTCCCCGACGAGAGCGGCAACTTCCTGCTCGGGGTACGCAACGATCTCGTCTCGGCCGCGTTCCAGGCCCGGGTCGGCGCGGGCGTCTCGCGGACGACGCTGGCCTGGTACGGGAACACGAGCGTGTTCGACGCGGCCGCCCGCTTCCGTCCGGACACCCGGCGGTCCAACACGGCCCAGCCGGTCGAGGTGCCGCTGGCCTCGATCTCGCTGCAGCTCCACCATGACATCCGCGACTTCTCCGGGCGGCAGGAGGTATCGCTGCCGATCGGATCGAAGCACACCCTGGACACCGGCTTCGACGTCCATCGCCTGCGCGCGGGCATCACTTACCTCTTCGAGGGGGATCGGAATCCGAGCGCGGCCAACGGCTCGAGTGTGCGCGGGGGAGCGGGCGTGCCGGACATCCTCGACCGCGCCAACCGGTACGTGCGGGGCGGGGCGTGGCTGGAGGACCGGTTCCGCTTGACCGACGCCCTGACCGTGGTCCCCGGCCTCCGTCTCGACGCCAGCGGCATGAACGACGGCGCCGTCCTCTCTCCCCGGCTCAGCGCGACGGTCGGCCTCGGACGCAGCACGCGCCTGCGTGCGGCGGGCGGCCTCTACACGCAGAGTCCCGGCTACGAGAAGCTCATCGTCTCCGACTACCTCGTCGATCAGGTGGACCTCGACTTCGAGCACGCGCGGCGCGCGTGGAGGCGTATCACAAGCGCTTCGACCGCCTGGTCGTGGGACGGCTGGAGACGGAGACGGGAAGGCAGGAGCGCCTCGCCCGTTACGACTTTCCGGCCTCGCTGCAGTCGGAGATCCCCACCGAGCCCCTGGTCACGAGCACGCCGACCAACGACGGCCGGGGACAGTCGTACGGCATCGACGTGTACGTGACGCGCGGAGGGCCGCGGCTGTCCGGCTGGCTCTCCTACACGCTGGGCTGGGCGCGCCGGGAAGCGTACGGGCGCGAGTACGCCTTCGACTACGACCGACGCCACTCGGCGACGCTCGTGGGCAGCCATCGCTTCTCGCCGCGGTTCGAGGTCTCGGCCACCGCGCGTGCCTCCTCCGGCTTTCCGCGTACGCCTTTCGCCGGCGTCCGGGTGGCGGCGACGGAAGTGGGCTCACGGCTGGTGCCGGAGCGGGACGGCGACGGCCGGCTCGTGTACACGGCGGCCACGGGCGGCCTCGACCTGCTCAACTCCGCGCGCCTGCCTTTCTACGCGCGACTGGACGTGCGCGCGGCCTTCCGCCCGCGTGGGGAGAAGGGACGCTGGCAGTTCTACGTCGAGGTCATCAACGCGCTGCGGCGGAAGAACACCTCGTCGATCGACGCGGAGCTCGAGTACGACCCGGATTCCGATCGCCCCAGGCTGGTCGAGACCAGGGGCGGCTCGGTGCCGCTGCTGCCGACGTTCGGGATCCGTTTCCGGTTCGACTAGTGCTGCATGACCGCCGGACCAGGGATGGGTCGTGCCGGGGGACCGGCCCGCGCGGGGCTGGGCCCGTCCACGATCGCCTGATAGACGAGCGCGCGCAGCTTCGCGTGGTCGTCGAGGTTGTTGGCGGGGAGGAGCTGCGTGAAGTACACGACCACGAGCTGCTCCTGCGGATCGACCCAATACACCGAGTGGTAGGCGCCGCCCCAGCCGTACTCTCCGACGGAGCCGGGTATGCCGCGCAGGCCCACGTCCTTCACGACCGAGAATCCCAGGCCGAATCCTCGACCGGCTTCGGTCTCGAGCGCGCCGATGTGGTCCACGGTCATCAGCTCGACGGTCTTGCGGCCGAGGATCCGCGCCCCCTCGAGCTCGCCGCCGCTCAGCATCATCTGCAGGAAGCGCGCGTAGTCGCCCGCCGTCGATACGATTCCCGCGCCCCCCGAGAAGCTCTTGCGCGGGCCCTCCACGTAGGCGCCCTGGCTGACCATGGTCCCCGGCGTCGGGGCTCGCTCGAGCTTGCCGTCGCTGCCCGCCGAATACACCGTCGCCAATCGATCGGCCTTGGCGCGAGGGAGATAGAAATGCGTGTCGCGCATCTTGAGGGGCTCGAACAACCGCGTGCGGAGGTACTCGTCGAGCGGCTGCCCGGAGGCGCGCTCGACCACCACCCCGAGGATGTCCGTCGAATAGCCGTAGACGAACTTCTCGCCGGGCTGCGCGTCGAAGGGGAGGGCGGCCATCCGCGTGACGGTGGCGGCCACCGGCTCGTCGCGGTCGGCGAAGTACCAGCCCGTGATCCCCGCCTTCTGCCAGAGTTCCTTGGCGGGTCCGTCGCCGTAGCTGACTCCCGACGTGTGGGTCAGCAGGTCGCGGATCGTGATCGGCCGCTTGGCGTCCACGATGTCGTATCCGCCCGGGCGCAGCACCGCTACCTTCGTCTTCTGGAACTCGGGAATGTACTTGCCGACGGGATCCGCGATGAGAAGCTTGCCCTCCTCCTGTAGTTGCAGGGCGGCGACGCTCACCAGCGCCTTCGTCTGCGAGGCGATGCGGAAGATCGCGTCTTCCTTCATGGGCGCGTGCGTCTCCATGTCGCGCTGCCCGAAGGCGCCCGAATAGGCGACCTTGCCGCGGCGCGCCACCAGCACCACCGCGCCCGCGAGCTTGCCGTCCTTGACGTATCCCTGGAAGGCGTCGGTCAGGCGTTGAAGCCGCTCGGACGAGAGGCCGACCTCCTCGGGCTTTGCCGCGCGCGGCAGGGCCTGCGCGTAGAGGGGCGACGCGGCCAGGGCAAGGAGGAGCGCGAACGCGATCCGTGCCCGCGCGCGGCTAGACATCGCAGAGCGCCACGGCCTCGCGCAGGGACGTCAGCGGATCGCGCGTGGGCACGAACTCGTGTGCCACGTATCCCGTGTAGCCCATGTCCGCGATGGCCGTGCACACCGACCGCCACTGCAGCTCCTGCGTCTCGTCCAGCTCGTGACGGCCGGGCACGCCGCCGGTGTGGAAGTGCGCGATCCAATCCTTGTCCTGGCGGATGGTCCGGATGACGTCGCCCTCCATGATCTGCATGTGGTAGATGTCGTAGAGCAGCTTCACGCGCGGCGAGCCCACCGCCTTCATGATCTCCAGGCCGAACGCGGACCGGTCGCCCTGGTAGTCCTTGTGGTCGATCTTGCTGTTGAGCAGCTCGACCACGACGGTGACGCCGGCGTCCTCGGCCGGGCCCTTGATGCGGTTGAGGCCGGCGACGCAGTTCTTGATCGCGTCGGCGTCGGACATCCCCTTGCGGTTGCCGAAGAACGTGATCAGGTTCGGCACGCCGAGCTTGGCCGCGGTGGGGAGGGCCGTGGTCAGCCCCTTCACGATCGCATCGTGGTTGGCCTGGTTGTTCAGGCCTTCGGGGATGGTGCCGCCCACCTGCCACCCGAGCGAGCAGATGAGGCCGAACTCGCGCACGGCCTCCCACTGGTCCGGGCCGAGGAGGTCGACGGCGGTCAGTCCCATGTCGGCCACTGCCTTGTAGAACTCGCGGTCGGGGATGTTCTTGTAGCACCAGCGTGCGACTGTCTGCTTGAGCCGTCCCTTCTTGACCACGCGCCCCGCGGGCTGGGCCGCCGGCTGGGCGGCGGCGCGGAGGGGAGTGAGGGTCGAAACGGCCACCGCGGTCCCCGCGGCAAGAGCTTCACGACGAGTGATGATCGCCATGGCGCAGAACCTATGCGCCCCCGGGCGCGGAGTCAACGCCTATGCGCGCGCCATCTGCAACCCGGCAAACAGGAACCCGGAGCAGGGCCGCGCCCAGGACCATGGCGAACGAGGGCGAAAAGCGTAATTAATGATCATCGCAA
>QHVP01000345.1:7187-8530 GCA_003222295.1 Acidobacteriota bacterium
CCTGCCCGTGCAGCCTCTGGGGCCCGGAGGCCGTCCCGGCCAACATCCCCGCGAACGACATGGGGGCGGTCGAGCTCGGCGTGCGGTTCCGAGCGGCCACGAGCGGAACGATCAGCGCCATCCGCTTCTACAAGTCGGCCCACAACGGCGGCGCGCACGTGGGCCCTCTGGACGAACACGGGCGGGCTGCTCGCCACCGTGAACTTCGACGGCGAAACGGCTTCCGGCTGGCAGCAGGCGCAGCTCGCCGCGCCCGTCGCCGTCGAGACGAACACGCTGTACGGAGGGTGACGGCTGCGCTTCTCGGGCTTAGAACAGGATTGAGACGCGAAGGTCGTACAGCCCAGCTACCGCGGACTTCGTCAGCTCTTTCAACTCGTTGTTCGGCGGCTGTCCGTTCGATCTGGTGCCGCCTCGCACGGAGGGCAGCGCTCAAGGCTAAGCGCCCACGTCAACCAATTGCCGGGTGACTGTGCCGAGACAGCGCGCCAGAGGAGGTGCGTCCCGCATCGAGGACATGTCACCGCGACCGCACTCCATACCATGCCGGCAATGCCTACGGCGGTACCGGCCAGGATGACGCCACCGTCCATGCCAGCTGCCTCTGCCATTCTTGATCGGCCGATCCACACGACGATCGCCCCAATGAGAACGACACCCATTCCGAAGTAGAACTTCCAGAGCTGACCGGCGCGCTTAAGGCCAAGTCCCGGAAGGATGTTCAAGCACCTTATCTAGCGCTCCAGGCCGTTCGGCGACTGTTTGTTCCTCTGGAACCGGACATCACGCGAGTGATGGAACCATTGCCAATATCAACCGCCTGATTTCACTGATGATGCGACGACGCTAATATGCATACGAATCCGCTTCGTGAGCGCACGCCGAGTACGGCTTGGAGCTTACCTTCACGGCGATGCTTGAAGTGAATACAGGGGGCGGTATATCGTTGCGCGGCTTGGAGATAGATGTTTCCAGGCGTCTCACGCCGCATAGGAACAGGGGGAACTCGTGTCGGATCCCGGGTCCACTGAAGCGCGTCCACAGGAATGGGGCGCGAAATTGGACGACGACTGGTGGTCGAAGACGGCCGACGCACTGCTTCGCCGGCTGGTTGGTTTTGCGCACGGGGACGGGCCGCCCCCGGACGAGACGAAGCGTCTGTCGAAGGGCATCCAGGTCATCTTCAATGCGGACACACAGGACGATCGCGGCGAGCGATCGGTGCGCTCATTCCTCAACTCGAACAATGAGAAGAGCGACGTTCTCTCGGTGCGTCTGTGCGATGCGCTCGCCCAGCGTTGCGGTCCGTATGCGCTGCGCGATATCGCGCAGACCCCGGACAC
>QHVP01000345.1:8622-9776 GCA_003222295.1 Acidobacteriota bacterium
CGCCCAGCCTTCCGCCGCCGTGGATACGCAGCGGCCGCGGCCGTCGCATCAGCCGAAAATGCAGGGCAAAGAGGCCAAGCGCCCGAAACCCGCGCGGCCCGGTGCGCCGGTCGACTGGTGGCAGCGCTGGATCGACTCGCAGAACGCGAATTTCGAGGACGAGCACGGGGCGCGCGTCGAGATCTACGAGACCTGCCTTAACGCGCTCAGCCCGCAGCAGCGCCAGACGTTCGCGGCCGAACCCTACGTGCAGCCGAACCCGATCTTGTGGCAGGGGCGCTTCAAGCAGGCGGTGAGCGTGGCGCTCATCGGCAAGGGCGTCGCGCCGTTCAACGTCGACGACGCGTACCACGTCCCGAGCCTAACGAGCGTGCCCGCGAGTCTGCAATCGATGTGGTTGTTAGGCGAGCTCGTGCACGCCGCTTGGCAATTCCATTATCTCGAGGCGGAGCCACACAGCTCGGTGCTCGCCGAGTATCTCTTCTCGGCGGCGGCGGTTCCGGACAGCCCGGATCCGTTCCGCGGCGTGCTGCGCGACTCCCGCGAGATCCTCACGAACGAGGAAGAGAGGAAGAGCCCTCGTGGCTCGGCGCCTCGAAATGGGCGTTCGGCGATTACCGCCCGGACCTGCTCGATTTCACCAAACAAGCGATGTTCGAGATCAAGCCGGTGCGTACGGCACCGAACGCGGTGCTGCAGCTCTGGCGTTACACCCACAACTTCAACTGCGCGCGCTATTTCGATGAGCTCACGAAGGCGGGCGCGGACGGTCCGCGCTACTTCGTCACGCCGCAGCCGGTGCCGCAGGGCGTCTTCGCGCCGATCGACCCCACGAATTTCCTCGAGCAATACTTTTCGCCGGACTCCGAAAGCGATCAAACCGCGAGCGGCCTCAGACGCATTCCGAAGAAGCGCCGCCGCGCGCGCCGCAGCGAGGTGGAGCGCGCGATCGGCGCGGGGCGCAAGCTCAAGGTGGTGCCGCTCGCCGTGAGCTCGCTGCCCGGCGTTCTGCTCTATCTGATCCACGACGATCAGCGCAAACCCGATCCGGATCAGGAAACGACGCCGGTGCTCGTGACGCTGGCGAAGATCGCGCTCGTCGTCACTGCGGTGGTGATCGTGACGGCGATCATCGTCGCGATCGTCTTCTCGGG
>QHVP01000346.1 GCA_003222295.1 Acidobacteriota bacterium
GTCGGTGGTATGCCTCGCCGAGAACGCTCCGCGCGGCGCGCGGGTCGAGGCCGGCTGGCGCGCGCTCAAGCTCGAAGGGCCGATCCCGTTCCAGGAGATCGGCGTGCTGTCCGAGTTGTCCGGCAGCCTGGCCGGGGCCGGCCTGGGCCTCTTCGCGCTCTCCACCTTCGACACCGATTACATCCTGGTCAAGGAGACGGACCTCGCGGCGGCGGTGGACGCGCTGCGCCGGGCCGGCTTCGGCGTGGACAGCGAAGGGCGCTGAGCGCTCAGGGGTCGCCTCAGAGGCACGGGAGTTGCTTTCGCTCGGCCATTGGAGGCGTCCAGTCCTCTGGAGGAGCCATGGCGGAGCTGGTACACGAGAGGGAAATCGCGCTGAGTGGCCCCGATGGAACGATTTACGACCGCGCCCTGGTCTACGCGGAGCCCAACGGCCGGACGACCTGGGCGGGTTTCATCGAGTTCGTTCCTTCCAAGGGCAATCGGACGGTGCGGACGGACCACGAGACGACCCAGAGCAACATCGAGGGCGTGGCCTATTGGGGCACCGGCCTCGAGCTGGTCTACCTCGACGGTGCCTTGGCGCGGGCGGTGCGGCGGACCAGCGCTCCACAGACCGCGGGTGGCACTACCGGCACCTCGCCCGTTCTCGGCGCTGAGGGCGTCGTGCACCTCCGCCTGGAGACCATCGATCCGGCGGCGCCCCTGAGGCTGATGAAGACGCGCACCCTCGTGCCCGGACAGCGGCGGTGGATCAAGGAAGGCGGGGGGGTCGTCTACGAGCGGATGGTCCACGCGCCCTCCGCCGGGCATCCCGGCGCGTACGACTTCGTGGCCCAGTTCGGTTCGGAGAACGCGGCAGGGCTGATGGCGAACACCCTCTGGAACGACCTCCACGGCCTGGGAGCTCGCCTTCTCGTCGAGGGCCGGGAGGTCGCCCTGACGAACGCGGCCATCAAGGACGCCTTGCTCGCGGCGCGAGCCGTCTAGCCGGCCTCAGGCCTGCCGGAGCACCACCACGACGGTGGCGTCGTCCTCCCACGCGCGAGAGGCCCCGAAGGCTTCCGCGGCCGCGAATATGGCCTCCAGGATCGCGGAAGCGCCCGCGCCCCGCTTCTGCCTCACCACCTCGCGCAGGCGCTCCTCGCCGAAGAACGTCCCGTCCGGCGCGCGCCGCTCCAGGATCCCGTCCGTGCACATCACGAGCAGGTCCCCCGGCCGCAGGTAGGCCATCCCGCGGTGGAAGCGCACCTCGGGCAGCGGCCCGATGACGGTCCCGCCCGTGCTCAGCTCGATCACCCGGTCCTTGCCCGCGTCGAAGAGGAGCGGAGGCTGGTGGCCGGCGTTGACGTAGATCAGGTTCCCGTTGCGCTCGAGCTCGCCGTAGAAGACGGAGACGAAGCGGCTGGAGAGGGTGCTGCGGTGGATGACGCGGTTGAGCTTGGTGAAGACGTGCGCGATCTTCAGGTCGCGCTCGAGGCCCATGCGCAGGCCGGTCACCACGTCACGCACGAGCAGCGCCGCGGGCAGGCCGTGGCCGCTGGCGTCGCCGATCGACAGGCCCAGCATGTCCTCGTCGAAGACCGCGAAGTCGAAGAAGTCTCCGCCGACCTCCTCCGCCGGGCGCGAGCGCGCGGCGAGCTCGAAGCCCGCGAAGGCCGGCGGCTCGTCGAGGAGGAGGCTCTGCTGGATCTCCGCCGCCTGCTCCAGGCTGCCCAGCGCCCGGTCTTCCATGAGCCGCGACCCGAGGGCCGTGCGCACGGTGTTGAGCGCGAAGTCCAGCTCTTCGCGCACCCAGCCGTCGGCGAGCAGGAAGAAGAGCACGTAGCGCTTCGGGCGCTGTCCCACGACCACCGCCGCCACCGGGCGGCGCGGGACGAGGCCAAAGCGCGGCGGGGCTTCGTCGTGGTCAGGGTCCGCGAAGATGTAGACCCCGTGCTGCAGGACGAGCGCGGCCGGCTTGACCTGGGCATCGAAGCCGTCCGCGGGCGTCCGGTCCAGCCGTCCGACCGTCTTCACGAGCGAGAAGGAGTCGCGGCCCTCGCCGTAGGCGATCCCTGCCTGCAGGCGCAGGTCCCCGCGCAGCGTCTGGAACGCGTCCTCGAGGAACGATTCCATCAAGCGCCGCGGCGGCAGCTCCGAGTCCAGCGCGCCGAACAGGCTATCGAGCCGGCGGTAAAGGACTTTGGCTTCTAGGCGAGGCGCCGTCGTCGAGTCCATGAACCGTCGATCCTATCATCCCGCCCCGGCCTCGCCCGTGCGCGCGGATACATTGGAGGGGTGCACCTCGGCCGTCAGTACATCGGAATCAGCGGGTACGACGATCCGGGCTGGCGCGGCCCGTTCTATCCGCGCGACCTGCCGCGGCGCCGGTGGCTCGAGCACGCGAGCTCCCTTTTCAACTCGATCGAGCTGAACGGGACGTTCTACAGCCTCAAGAGCCCCGATGTCTTCCGGCGCTGGGCGGCGGAGACTCCACGCGCGGGCTTCGTCTTCGCCATCAAGGGCAGCCGCTTCATCACCCACAACCTCAAGCTGCGGCGGGCAGAAGGCGCCCTGGCCAACTTCTACGCGAGCGGGATCCTGGCCCTCGGCCACAAGACCGGCCCGTTCCTGTGGCAGCTCCCCGGCGGCTACGCCTTCGACGCGGAGCGGATCGAGACCTTTCTCCGGCTCCTGCCGCGGACGAGCGCGGCGGCGGAGGACCTCGCGCGAGGGCACGATGCGCGGCTCCGCCGCGGGGCGCTGGTGAAGGCGGCCGCGCGCGTGCGCTACCGCCACGCCTTCGAGGTGCGGCATCCGTCGTACTTCGTGCCGGAGTTCTTCGCCTTGCTGCGCAAGCATCGGATCGGATACGTCATCGCGGACACGGCGGGGAAGTGGACGCTCCGCGAAGAGGTCACGGCGCCCTTCGTCTACGTGCGCCTCCACGGCTCGCGTGTCCTCTACGGCAGCGGCTACACGGAAGAGGAACTGCGCAGTTGGGCGGCGCGCGTCCGCGAGTGGACGGCGGAAGGCCGGGACGTGTACGTGTACTTCGACAACGACCGCCACGCACACGCGCCGCACGACGCGCGCGCGCTCGCGCGGATCCTGACGGAGGGCGAAGGGCTAGGCCACTCTCTCAGTCCTCGTCGTCGCCCGCGAGCGCGCGCAGCACGCGCGGCGGCACGTACCAGACGAGCGCGCCGCCGTCCGCCATCCGGCCCGGGACGTCCAGGAGAGCGGCGCCGCCCTTTTTGAAGGTCAGGCGCTCGGAGGCAGACGAGCCCAGGAGGCGCGCCAACACCATGGACACGTCCGGCTCGTGCCCGAAGATGGCGACGAGCTTCTGGTCCGCGTACTTCTCCACCGCGGTCGCGATCTGCTCGAAGGAGCCGCCGGCGAGAGCGTCCGCCTCCGTCACCTCGACCTTGCCCCAGGCTCCGGCCGCGATGTCGGCGGTCTGACGCGCGCGGACGAGCGGGCTGGAGAGCAGGACGTCGGGCCGGCGGCATATCCGGGCCAGCCCCTTGGCTGCCACCCGGAACCGCTTTTCACCTTTCGGAGTGAGTGGCCGTTCGTCCTCGGGGACGTCCGGAGTTCCGTGGAGAACGGCGATGGCGTGGCGGACGACGAGGACACGCATGCGCGAGTCTCCTTCCATGGCGTGGTTTCATGAAGCGCGAGCGCCTCACGCCGCCGGCCGGGACTGGCCCATGGCGGCCAGCGCGCGCGCGACGAGGTCCGCGGGGGGGAGGGCGAGGAAGGCCTTGTGATGCGCGCGACTGGCCACGAGGAACCGCTCGTGCAGGGCGGCCGCCGCGTTGCCCACGGCCGTGTCTCCGCGCGCGCGGCAGGACTCGGCCTGCCGCCGAAGCCATTCCGAGAGCACGTAGGTGTCGTGGAGCCTGCCCAGCTCGTCCTGAAGGGCGCGGAAGTCCGCCGCCGCCGCCGCCACCTGGCCCTTCAGGGTGCCGGAGAGCTCGGCGGCGTAGCGCAGGCGGCGCAACTGGCGCCGCAGCCGGTGCAGCTCGAGGGGGTCGAAGCCCTCGCCGATGGCGGCGATCAGGGCCAGGGTCTCGGCGCCCCGGCCGTCGCGCATCTCGCGGATGCGGCGCAGGACGGCGAAGACGCCGTCGCTGCGGCGGGCGAGGACCCGCAGGTCGCGGCGCAGGCGCGCAATCTCGAGATCGAGGAGCGCCTCCGCCATGCGCGCGTGGCCGCGCGTCCGCGCCGCCTTGAGCCGGCGCCGCAGCACGCACTCCTCCGGAGTCAGGACGTGCTTCGAGAGCTCGGCTTCGAAGAGGGCGACGCTGACGTCGAGGTCGCGGCTGATGCCTCCCGTGCGCGTGAGCGCCCGGAGGAGGCGGAGGCTGCGCCGCGCGCGGCGTCCCTCCGGCTTGCGCACGAGCAGGGGCAGCGCCACGCGCAGCCGCCGTCCGGCCACCCGCATCTGATGCAGGTCCTCCTCGCCGCCGGCCAGCGCCTTGGGGAGGCGGCGGAAGACGGCCTTGATCCGCTGCTGCAGCAGCGGGGCGACGCGGTCGGCTGGGGACGGAGTCACGGGAAAGTCGCCGAAGAGTCACGGAGCCTAGCACACCATGGCGCGCGCCCACAATGGTTTGCGAGCGGCGGCAGGACGCTTTTGAGTACAATCACTTAGTGAAGATCGCCGCCATCGACCTCGGCAGCAACTCCTTTCATATGGTAGTCGTGGAGACGCTGCGCGGGGGGGCGTTCCGTGTGATCGGCACGGACAAGGAGATGGTCCGCCTGGGCGCCCGCACCCTCTCGCGCGGCAAGCTCCCGGCGTCGGCCATGGCGCGGGGCCTGGACGCGCTGCGGAAGTACAAGCGCCTGGCCGAGAGCGCGGGGGCGGAGAAGATCCTGGCCGTGGCCACTTCCGCCATCCGCGAAGCCACGAACGGAGAGGACTTCCTCGAGCGCGTCGGCGCCGAGCTCGAGATCTGGCCGCGCACCGTCGCCGGCGACGAGGAAGCGCGTCTCATCTACCTCGCCGTCCTCCACAGCGTGCACCTCGAGGGCCGCCGCGCGCTCGTCGTCGACATCGGGGGGGGCAGCGTCGAGCTGGCCGTGGGCGGCGGCAAGGGCATGGAGTACGGGGTCTGCGAGAAGCTCGGCGTGCTGCGCACGACCGAGGAGTTCGTCAAGAGCGACCCCCTCTCCGCCAAGGACGAGGCGCGCCTGGTCAAGCACGTCGAGAAGACGCTCGGCCCCCACCGCGCCCGCCTGCGCTCCTCCGGCTTCGCGTGCGCGGTGGGCACGTCCGGCACCATCCTGGCCGTGGGCGCGCTGGCCCTGCAGCGCGCGGGAGAGGCCGTGCCCGAGCCTCTCCATCACGCGAAGGTCACCGCCGAGCAGATCCACGCCGCGCGCAAATGGCTCGTCGGCACCGACCTCAAGGCGCGCCTCAAGGCGCCGGGCCTGGACGAGAGCCGGGCCGACATCATCGTGGCGGGGGCGGTCGTGATCGACACCATCCTTCAGGAGCTCGGGGTGCGCGAGCTGATCCTGTGCCAGTGGGCGCTGCGCGAGGGGATCCTGCTCGACTACATCCACGGGCACAAGCGCTCGCTGGCGCGCGCCGAGGCCTATCCCGACGTGCGGCGGCGCAGCGTGGTGAGCCTGGCCGAGCGCTCGCAGTGGCACGAGAAGCACGCGCGCAAGGTGGCGGAGCTCGCCCTCGCCCTCTTCGACGGCACGGCCAAGCGCCACGGCCTGGGCGAATCGGGGCGCGCCCTCCTCGAGTACGCCGCGCTGCTCCACGACGTCGGGCACCACATCGCCTACCTGAACCACCACAAGCACAGCTACTACCTCATCAAGAACGGCGAGCTGAGGGGGTTCACGCCCCTCGAGGTCGAGATGGTCGCCAACATCGCGCGGTACCACCGCCGAGGCCGGCCGCGGCGGAAGCATCCCGAGTTCGGGGCCCTGCCGCGCGCGGAGCGCCGCGAGGTGGAGGTGCTGGCCGGGCACCTGCGCCTGGCCGACTGCCTCGACCGCAGCCACCGTCAGATCGTGCGCGGCCTGGAGGTGGTCGGCCGCGGGGGCACCCTGCGCGTGAAGTGCGACGTGACCGCCGACCCCGCGCTCGAGATCTGGGCGGCCCCCCGCCGCGCGGAGCTGCTGGAGCGGGCCCTCGGCGTCAAGATCACGGTGGAGGCGGGTCCGGTCGAGGAAGACGCCGCCACGACCACCCCCACGGACGACGCGGCCCTGGTCCTGACGCCGCTGCGCGCCACGGAGCCTTGATGGCGCGCAAGAACACGCTTCCGCAGCCGGTGACCACCCCCGCCGTTCCTCCCCCCGCGCAGTCCCCGCGGCCGGTCGCGGTCGTGGACATGGGCGCGAGCGCGATTCGTCTCGTGGTCGCGGAGGGCGCGGCGGAAGGGCCGCTGCATCTGCTCGAGGAGGTCTCGCGCGGCGTGCTCCTGGGCAAGGACACCTTCACCCACGGCCGCCTGGGCGCCGCCACCGTCGAGGCGACCCTGAAGGCGCTCGAGGGCTTCCGGCGCATCATGGACACCTACGGCGTCATCCGCTATCGCGCGGTGGCCACGAGCGCGGTCCGTGAGGCGAGCAACGCCGACGCGTTCCTCGACCGCGTGCGCCTGCGCACGGGCCTCGAGGTCGAGGTCATCGACGGCTCGGAGGAGAACCGCCTCACCTACCTGGCGGTGCGGGAGCGCCTGGCCCAGCATCCGGCGCTGGAGGACGGCGACGCCCTGCTCGTCGAGATCGGGGGCGGCAGCGCGGACATCTCCTTCCTGCGCAAGGGCCAGCCCGTCCATTCCGGCACCTATCCCCTGGGCTCGATCCGCATGCGGCAGAGCCTGGGAGGCTGGCAGGGCAGCCATGAGCAGGGCACGCGCCTCCTCGTGCGGCACATCCACAACGTGGTGGACGACATCCGCCGCGAGATGCCGTTGCGCGAGGCGAGGCACGTGATCGCCCTGGGCGGCGACGTGCGTTTCGCGGCCGGGGAGATCCTGGGGGATCTCCCCGCGGGCGAGCTCCCCGTCTTCGACCGCGACGCCTTCATCCGCTTCGTGGACTCCGTCGTGGGCTACGACATGGAGCAGCTCGTCGAGAAGTACCGCCTGCCCCAGTCGGAGGCGGAGACGCTGGTGCCCGCGCTGCTCGCCTACCGCGAGCTGCTGGTCGAGACCGCGGCCGACCGCGTCACCGTGCCCGATGCCTCGCTGCGCGACGGCCTCCTGCTCGACCTCGTGCGCAGCGACCAGCCCCAGGGGATCGAGGACCTGCGCAAGCAGGTGCTCTCCAGCGCGGCCGCCATCGGCGAGCGTTACCGGTACGACGCCCCGCACGCGCGCAACGTGGCCGACCTCTCCGTCCGCCTCTTCGACGAGCTGCGCCGCGAGCACGGCCTGAGCGACCGCCACCGCCTGCTGCTGGAGGTGGCCGCCCTGCTGCACGACATCGGGAACTACGTGAACATCCGCGGCCACCACAAGCACAGCCAGTACCTGATCGCGGCCTCCGAGATCTTCGGCCTCAGCCAGGACGAGATGCACGTGGTCTCGAACGTGGCGCGCTACCACCGCCGCGCCGTGCCGTCGAAGTCGCACCTCCCGTACATGGTCCTCGACCGCGAGGCGCGCGTGGCCACCAACAAGCTCTCCGCGATCCTCCGCCTGGCCAACGCCCTCGACGCCGATCACCTCCAGAAGGTGAAGGACCTTCACATCGTGCCCGAGGACGAGAACTGGGTGCTCGAGGTCGAAGGTGCGGGCGACCTCACCATGGAGCGACTGGCCGCCCTCGCCCGCGCGGACTACCTGACGGAAGTCTTCGGCCGGAAGCTGACGTTCCGCGAGGGGAGGCAGCGTCCGTGGCCGTGACCAAGGCGGAGGCCAAGTCCCGCAAGAAGGAGCCCGAGCTCTTCCTCAACCGCGAGCTGAGCTGGCTCGAGTTCAACGGCCGCGTGCTGGAGGAGGCGATGGACCCTACCACGCCCCTCCTGGATCGGTTGAAGTTCGCCATCATCGTCTCCACCAACCTCGACGAGTACTTCATGGTGCGCGTGGCCGCGCTCAAGCACGCCATCGACGAGGGAGACGCGAACCCGGACGCGGCGGGGCTGCGGCCGCGGCAGCAGCTCGTCCTCGTCAGCGAGCGCGCGCACGAGATGGTGGAGCGGCTGGGCAAGACGGTGACCGAAGAGATACTGCCGCCCCTGGCCGAGCGCGGCATCCGGTTCGTGGCCTACAAGGACCTGGAGGAGGGACAGCGCGGGTTCCTGGCGCGCTATTTCACCGCGGAGGTGCTGCCCGCCCTCACCCCACTGGCCATCGACGTCTCGCGCCCGTTTCCCCAGCTCGCGAACCTGAGCCTCAACCTCGCCATCCTGCTCGCGCCGCCGGAAGCCGAGGAGCCGCCGCGGCCGGAGGGCGAGGGGCCGCCGCCCGAGGGGGCGCCACCGCCCCCGGAGGTCGAGCGGCTGCCGCGGCTGGCCGTGGTGCAGGTCCCGGCCGGCCTGCGGCGGCTGGTGCGCCCGGTGGGCGGCGACGGCAACACCTACGTGCTGCTCGAGGAGATCATCCGGGCCGAGCTCCCCGCGCTCTTCCCCGGACAGACGATCCTGGAGGCGGCCGCCTTCCGCGTCGCCCGCGATGCGGAGATGGAGCTGGACGAAGAGGGCGGCCGCGACTACCTCGAGGCGATCGAAGAGGAGCTGCGCAAGCGCCGTCTGAGCCACGTCGTCCGCCTGGAGGTGGAGCAGGGGATCGGCGACACCCTGCTCGGGATCCTCGTCCAGCGCCTCGAGATCGACGTCCCGGACGTCTACTACGTGCGCGGCCCCCTCGACGTGCGCGCACTCTGGCCGCTGGTCGAGCTGCCCACGCTGGAAAGCCTGCGCGAGCCGCCCTTCAAGCCGCTGCCCACGCTGGAAGGGCGCGAGCTGACCAACATCCTCGGCCGGATCGCCGAGGGCGAGATCCTTCTCCATCATCCCTACGAGTCGTTCGATCCCGTGACCTCGTTCGTCTCCCAGGCCGCGGCCGACCCCGACGTGCTCGCCATCAAGCAGACGCTCTACCGCACCAGCGGCGACAGCCCCATCGTGCAGGCCCTCTCCCGGGCCGCGGAGGCGGGCAAGCAGGTCACGGTCATCGTCGAGCTGATGGCCCGCTTCGACGAGCAGTCCAACATCAAGTGGGCGCGGTCCCTCGAAGAGTCGGGGGCGCACGTCATCTACGGGATCCGCGGATACAAGACGCACGCCAAGATCTGCCTGGTCGTGCGGCGGGGGCCGCAGGGGATCGAGCGCTACGTGCACATGGGGACGGGCAACTACAACGAGAAGACGGCGCGCCTCTACACCGACTTCGGGATCATGACCGCCGACCGCGCGATCGGCGAGGACGCCTCCGCCTTCTTCAACGCCCTCACCGGCTTTTCGGACCCGCCGCGCATGAAGAAGCTGGCCATGGCCCCGACCACGCTGCGCGAGCGCTTCGTGCGCCTCATCCAGCGCGAGCAGCGCCGGGCGGAAGAGGGCCAGCCCGCGGAGATCCGGGCCAAGATGAACTCGCTGGTGGACGAGGAGATGATCCGCGCCCTGTACGACGCCAGCAAGGCGGGCGTGCGCATCCGGCTCAACGTGCGGGGCATCTGCTGCCTGCGCCCGGGGGTGAAGGGAGTGAGCGAGACGATCGAGGTCGTCTCCGTCGTCGATCGCTTCCTGGAGCACTCGCGCGTCTTCCATTTCCGCAACGGGGGCGAGGACGAGGTCTACCTGGCCAGCGCGGACTGGATGGGGCGGAACCTGGACCGCCGCATCGAGCTGCTCTTCCCGGTCGCGCCCGAGAACCGCAAGAAGGTCCTCGACGTGCTCGACGCGATGTTCCAGGACAACGTCAAGGGCCGGCGCCTGCAGGCGGATGGGACCTACCGGCGCCGCAAGAACCCGCGCGGCGACGAGGCCTTCCGGGCCCAGGTCCACCTCTACAAGCAGACGCAGCGCGCGCTCGAGCGCGCGCGTGCCGGGGCCGCCGTCACCCTGGAGCCCATGAGCCTGGCCGACGCCGCGGTCACGGCGAAGTCGACGGGCGGCGGCGGAACCTAGGGAGTCCTCCGGGGACGACCGACTCCCTACTTCGCGGCCAGGATCAGGAAGTACTGATAAGGCAGGAAGGTCGGCTCGGCGACCAGGCTCAGGCCCGCGCCCTTCGCCTCGGTCAAGAACGTCGCGCGCGCCACGCGATGGTCGAGCGGTGGCCCGATGGGCGTGGGCCGCCGCTGGTAGTCGATGTTCACGATCCGTCCCTTCGGCTTGAGCGACCGGCGCAGCCGCTTGAGGTAGCCGGCCCGGTCCGGGAAGTGGTGGTACGTGTCCACGACGAGGACCACGTCGCACACGCCGGGAGGCAGCAGCGGGTCGTCGGAGACGGCCAGCACGGGGGCCACGTTGCGGACGCGCGCGCGCTCCAGGCGCTCGCGCAGCGCCTGCAGCATCCGCGCCTCGACGTCCACGGCGTAGACGAAGCCGCCGAAGCCCACCGCGCGGGCCAGGCGCAGGGTGAAGTATCCGGGCCCCGATCCGATGTCGCAGGCCGTCTCCCCCTTCTTGAGGCCGAGGGCGGCCACGACCTGGTCCGGCTTCTGCCAGGCGTCGCGCTCGGGAGAGGTCATCTCGGCGATGTAGTCGTCGAGGTCGGAGGGGTTGCCGTACTGCCCGTCCGATTCCGCGGAAGGCGCGGGAGACGGACGCTGCGGCCCTGCGGCCCGGACCGGGACGAGCGCGCCCAGGATGCCCACGACCAGGGCCAGCGCCGCCATCGCCGCCCGTCGCGGCCCGTGCTCCTCCTGCGTCATTCAGTGGCAAGCATACTGATCTTCGTCCCCGCTCGCGAGACGGGCGCTTCCCCGGTTTCCGCCGCCGGCCGTCCGGAGTACTCTGTCGGAATCGGGAGGGAAAGGAACCAGAATGGCCGCCTACTTCGACGACGCGGACCTGGCCCATTTCGGCGACCTGAAGCAGCATGCGCCCGAGCTGTGGAACGCGTTCGAGCGCTACTACGCCGCCGCCTTCGAGCCGGGACTTCTGAGCAAGCGCGAGAAGGTCCTCGTGGGCTTCGCGGTGGCCCAGGTCTCGCAGTGCCCGTACTGCATCGACAGCTACACGCAGACGGCGCTGGAGCAGGGCCTCACCATCAAGCACCTCGCGGAAGCGATGCACGCCGCCGCTTCGCTCCGGGCCGGCATCGCCCTCGCCCACGGCCTCGTCGCCCACAACGCGGACAAGAAGATCTCGATGTGACGACCGTCGCCCCCCCTTCGCGCTTCGCTCGGCTTCTCGAAGGCCGCGGGGGCGAGCTGCGCGCGGCCGTGCCCACGACCCTCCAGGTCAACGTGGGCAAGCGCTGCAACCAGGCCTGTCACCACTGCCACGTGGACGCCTCGCCCGCCCGCACCGAGGTCATGCCGGACGACGTGGTCGAGGCCTGCCTCGACGTCCTGGCCCGCGCGCCGGAGCTGGGCACGCTCGACATCACCGGCGGCGCGCCCGAGCTGCACCCGCGATTCCGCGAGCTGGTCGTCCGCGGCCGCGCCCTCGGCCGCAAGGTGATGGTCCGCCACAACCTCACCGTCCAGTTCGAGCCGGGCTTCGCCGGCCTGCCGCGCTTCTTCGCCGATCACGGCGTCGAAGTGGTCTGCTCGCTGCCGCATTACACGGAGGAGGCCACCGACCGCCAGCGCGGCCGAGGCGTCTTCGCGCGCAGCGTCGAAGGGCTGCAGGCCCTCAATGCCGTCGGCTACAGCCGCGAGGACGCTCTCGTCCTGAACCTCGTGTCCAATCCCGTCGGCGCCTTCCTGCCGCCCGCGCAAGGCGACCTCGAGCGCGACACCCGCGAGTGGCTGCTCGCCCACCACGGCATCGTGTTCCACTCGCTCTTCACGATCACGAACATGCCGATCTCGCGGTTCGCGGCCTGGCTGCGCCGCGCCGGCAACTACGAGGCGTACATGGCGCGCCTGGAGGCCGCGTTCAACCCGTCCACCCTGCCCGGCCTCATGTGCCGCTCCCTGGTCAGCGTCGGCTACGACGGGCGGCTCTACGACTGCGACTTCAACCAGATGCTCGAGCTGGGCCTGGAGGCGGGCCAGCCCGCGACCATCTTCGACTTCGACCTGCGCCGGCTCTCCTTCCGGCCCGTGCGTACGGGCGAGCACTGCTTCGGCTGCACGGCCGGCGCGGGCTCGAGCTGCGGGGGCGCGCTGGCCTGAGGGCGCGGGCCTGCGCGGGCCCGCCGACGTGCGGACGAGTGGTGTCGCCCCGTCCCCCGACCAGGCCGAGAAGTCGTAGGCTGGAAGCATGACCGACGGGCAACAGGCGCGGCGGCGCGATCCGGCGCCGCCGCCGGAGGTAGAGATGTCGACGACAGCGAGTCTCAAGGGTCACCCCATCCACGCCATGCTGGTGCCGCTTCCCATCGGCCTCTGGATCTTCGCGCTCGTGGCCGACGTCATGACCCACCTCCGCGGGGGGCAGGGATGGCGGACGGCGGCGTTCTATTGCCTTGGCGGCGGCGTCGTCGGAGCCCTGCTGGCCGCCATCCCCGGGCTCATCGACCTGGCCACGATGGCCCCCGGGAAGTCCCGGCGCATCGGGATCTGGCACATGGCGATGAACCTCCTCGCCGTTCTCGTGTTCAGCGTCGACTTCCTGACGCGCTTCGGCAACCCCGACCACTCCGGAATGCTGCGCCTGACCGCTCTCGGAGTGGTCCTGATCGGTATCTCGGGGTGGTTGGGCGGAGAGATGGTCTACGTCGGCGGGGTCGGCGTGGCGCCGGCCGCTCGAACGGCGGACACGCGTCCGCCCGCCGTCTGACGCGGCCATGCCGTCGCGTCCGCGCCCGCCCCCCTTCCCGCTCGACCTGATAATCTGATGCGGGCGGAGTGCAACAGCCGCCAAGCGCCCGCACGGAATGCACCGCTCTCGAGCCGCCATCACGGAAACCCTCCGCCAGCGCATCGTCGCCGGGCTGCACCTCGGCGCGCTCGAAACGGGAGACCGCCTGCCCAGCCTCCGCCAGGTCGGCGCGGAGCTGCACGCGGACCCTCGGATGGTCCTCGCCGCCTACCGGCAGCTCGCCGCCGAAGGGCTGGTTCGCCTGCGGCCGCGCTCCGGCGTGTTCGTCCAGTCGTGGCCGCGTCCGGGCGAGGGCGTGCTCCCCGACGTCGCCTCCTGGATCGTGGATGTCTTCCTGCGCGGCGTCCTTCGCGGGATTCCGCCCACCGAGCTGCGCCGGCAGGCGCGCGTGTGCCTGGACACCGTACGGGTGCGGGCGGCGTGCTTCGAATGCAACGACGACCAGATCCACGCGTTGTCGCGGCAGGTCCGCGACGACTACGGCTTCGATACGATCGACGTCGACGCCGACCCACGGGCGTCTCGAGAGCCGCTCGGCCACCGAGCCGCCGGGGCGGATCTGATCCTGACCACGCGCTTCCACGCCGCGGATGCGCAGCGGCTGGCCCGCCGGTGGAGGCGACCTCTGCTGATAGCGACGCTCGACCCCGCCTTCCTGACCCGGGTGCGGCACATGCTCGCGGAAGGGTCCGTGTGGTGGGTCTGCACGGACCCCCGGTTCACGAGCAAGTTGTCCCGGATGTTTCCGGGAGCCGACATCAAACCCGTGGTCCTCGGACGCGATCCGCTCGACGCCATACCGCGGGCGGCCCCCGTCTACGCGACGCGACGGGCGGCGGATGGCCTGCCGCGGGGATGGCACGGCGGCCGCGTCGTCACCATCCCGCACGCCTTCTCCTCCGAGACGGCGCGAGCCCTGGTGACGTTCCTCGTGCGCCGCAACCTCGCGGTGGCCCGGGCCGCCGCGCGCCACGATTCCGTGGCCATGCGATGACGCGGCCGGTCAAGGGTGAAGGCCTCTACAACGTCGTCGTGATCGGCGGGGGCACGGCCGGCCTCGTCACCGCCGCCGGCACCGCGGGCCTCGGCGGCCGCGTGGCGCTGATCGAGAAGCACCGCATGGGCGGGGACTGCCTCAACACCGGCTGCGTGCCCAGCAAGGCGCTGATCGCTTCCGCGCGCGCCGCTCACGCCATCGGCCACGCCTCGCGCTGGGGCCTGCGCGACCGCGCGCCCGAGTTCGCGTTCGAGGACGTGATGGAGCGCGTGCGCGAGCGGCGCGCCGCCATCGCTCCCCATGACTCGCAGGAACGGTTCGAGTCCCTCGGAGTGGACGTGTTCCGCGGCGCGGCCCATTTCGTCTCCCCGCGGGAAGTCGTGGTCGACGGCGTCCGGCTGCGCGGGGCCTCGTTCGTGATCGCCACCGGAAGCCGGGCCGCCATGCCCCTCGTGGAGGGGCTGGCCGACGTCCGCCCCTACACGAACGAGACCATCTTCGACGACCTGCGCGCGCGGCCGGACGGGATGATCATCCTCGGCGGTGGCCCCATCGGCTGCGAGCTGGGGCAGGCCTTCGCGCCATGGAAGCGGATGGCGTCACCCTGCGCACCTCGGCCAGGGCGCGACGAGTCACGCGTGCGGCCGGTCGCGTGCGCCTGGAGGTCGCCACGCCGGCGGGGGACGAGGTCCTGGAAGCGGAGGCGCTGCTGGTGGCGGCGGGACGGCTCCCCAACGTGGAGGATCTCGGCCTGGACCCGGCGGGCGTGGCCTTCTCGAAGAAGGGTGTCACCGTCGACGCCCACCTGCGCACGACACAGCCGCACATCTATGCCGCGGGCGACGTCGCCGGCGGTCCGCACTTCACGCACGTCGCCGACCACCACGCGCGCATCGTGGTGCGCAACATCCTCACGCCTCTCTTGAAAGCGAAGGCGGACACGAGCGTCCTGCCCTGGTGCACGTTCACGTCACCCGAGGTCGGACGCGTCGGCCTCAGCGAGACGGAAGCGAAGAAGGC
Organism: Acidobacteriota bacterium; assembly: GCA_003222295.1. Classification (GTDB taxonomy): domain Bacteria; phylum Acidobacteriota; class Vicinamibacteria; order Fen-336; family Fen-336; genus AA29. Next base: position 14,925 of record QHVP01000346.1, read on the forward strand.
CGGCGTGCCCCACGACGTTTGGACCCAGCCCCTGTCCGAGGTCGACCGCGCGGTGGTGGAGAGCGAGTCGGAGGGCCTGGCCAAGGTGATCACGGAGAAGGGCAGCGACCGCATCCTCGGCGCCGCGATGGTGGCCGAGCGGGGAGGCGACCTCATCCACGAGATCGTGGTCGCGATGAGGGCGGGCGTGGGCCTCGAGGACATCTCCGGCACCATCCATGCCTACCCGACCTATGCCGAGCTCGCGCGGCGCACGGCGGACCGGTATCAGAGGAGCCGTCTGACTCCGCGCGCCAAGGCCCTCTTCGAGTGGCTGTATCGCCGGGCGCGGCGCGCGTGACGGCCCGCGCGGAGAAGGGCGACGGCGGGAAGTCCTCGCATGCTCGTTGGATCCTCCTCGCCGTGGCGATCGTCGCGCTCATCGTGGCCACCCGTGTGTTGCCCGTGGCGGACCGGCTCCGCGCCTTCCAGTCGTGGGTTGCGCATCGCGGGCTCTGGGGCGGCGTGATCTACGGGATCGTCTACACGGTGGCCGTCCTTCTCTTCGTGCCGGGCTCCGTCCTCACCATCGGCGCCGGCCTCGGGTTCGGCCTCCTGTGGGGGACGGCGATCGTCTCCCTGGCCTCCACCACGGCGGCGGCCCTGGCCTTCCTGATCGCGCGCTACGTGGCCCGCGGCCGGGTGGAAGCGCTGGCCCAGCGCAACCAGAAGTTCCGCGCCATCGACCATGCCATCCGCGAGAAGGGATGGCGGGTGGTGGCCCTGCTGCGCCTGAGCCCCCTCGTGCCGTTCAGCGTCAGCAACTACCTCTACGGCCTCACCGCGGTGTCGTTCGGCCCCTACGTGCTGGCGAGCTGGATCGCGATGCTCCCGGCCACGGTCCTCTACGTGTGGATCGGCGCGGCGGGCAAGGCGGCGGCGGACGCGGGAGGTGGGCGCGGGAAGAGCCCGATCGAGTGGGCCCTGCTGGGGGCCGGTCTCCTCGCCACCGCGGCCGTCACGGTCATGATCACGCGTACGGCGCGCCGGCAGCTCGCGCGGCGCGGCGTGTGACGGTGGAGTGATGGAGCTTCCGCGCTTCTACGATCGCGCGGCCGCCGGCACCCTCTACCTGGAGCGGGCGGCGCTGGTGACGGACGCCGCCACCGCCGCGCGCGCCGCGCATCGGGTCCCGGAGGCGCGCGACGACCGCGAGCGGATCGCCGCCTTCGGTATCGATTGCCAGGTCGCGTTCTGTACGCCGGGGGCCAGCCTCTTCGTGCCGGGCGCGGTGGAAGACACCGTGCGCGCGATCGAGTGGCTCTACCGCAACCTCGCGCGCGTCACGACCCTCGTCCTTTCCCTGGACACCCACAGCGTGCACCAGATCTTCCATCCCGCGGCCTGGGTGGACGCGGAGGGCCGTCATCCGGCGCGGTTCACCGTCATCTCCACCGACGACGTGCGCCGCGGCCGCTGGATCCCGGTACTGCGCCCGGAAGGAATCGCCGACGTCCGCGCCCTGTGCCTCGAATACTGCGAGCAGCTCGAGAAGAGCGGCCGCTATGTCCTCACCATCTGGCCCTATCACGCGCTCCTGGGCGGGACCGGCCACGCCCTCGTGCCGTCCCTCATGGAGGCGGCGCTCTTCCACGCCGCCGCCCGGCGCACGGAGACGGTGTTCGCGATGAAAGGGCGCGCCGCGCTCACCGAGAACTATTCCGTCTTATCGCCCGAGGTGCGCCAGCTCGGCGGACGCGCGGTGGGGCATTTCGACACCGGCCTGTTCGACCTGCTCATGGGGCACGACCGGGTCTACGTCTTCGGCCAGGCCAAATCGCACTGCGTGCGCTCCACCCTGCTCGATGTCATGGAGGAGTGCCGCCGTCGTGATCCGCGGCTGCTGAGCCGCGTCCACGTCCTCGAAGACGCGATGAGCCCGGTGCCGCCGCCTCCCCTCCACCCGCTGCCCCCGGCGCTGGACTTCCCGCGCGTGGCCGAGGAGGCCTTGCGCACCTTCGCCGCCGCCGGCATGCGTATCGTTCGTACCATGGACCCCATCTAGAGGAGTGTGACCGAGCAGTTCCCGTTTGGCGCTCGGTCACACTCCTGATGGGTCCCTCGGTCAAATCTCAATTGGGAAGGTGTCCGCGTCCCCGGGCACTTACGCGGACACATTCCTCTCCGGGCTTGTATGCACGGCGGCCTGCCCATACCATCTGCCATCCGCAGCCGCACAACTGAGCGGAAAAAGGGGTGATCGATGGGGGTGATGCTGCTTCTGGCGGCGGCTTTCCAGGAGGATACCAACCCAGGCAGGGGCGGGGCCGGCCTGATCGGCGCGCTCTTCGGCGGCGCCTTCTTCCTGGTGTGGCTCGCCGTCATCGTTCTGATCTTCGTCTCCCTGTGGAAGATCTTCGAGAAGGCAGGCAAGCCCGGCTGGGCGGGGATCGTCCCGATCTACAACGCCATCGTGCTCCTCGAGATCGTGGGGCGGCCCATCTGGTGGTTCGTCCTGCTCCTCGTCCCTTGCGTGGGCATCGTCGTCGGGATCATCCTCTGCATCGATCTCGCCAAGTCGTTCGGCAAGGATGCCGGCTACGGCATCGGCCTCGCGCTGCTGGGGTTCATCTTCTTCCCCATGCTCGCGTTCGGCGATGCGCGCTATGTCGGGCCGGCGGCAGGGACGCCGGCGCGGGTCTGACCATGTCGAAGCGGTTCCAGGCGGCGGCCGGCGCAGCGGCCGTCGCCGTTCCCGTCGCTCTCGGTCTCATGGCGGCTCTCACGCCCCTGGCGAGGGCCGCCGATCCGCTCGTCGTGATACGCGCCGGCCGCCTCCTCGACGGCCGGACGTTCCCCGCCCGCCGCGACCAGCTCGTCCTCGTGCGCGGCCGCCGCATCGAGGCCGTGCGCGACGCCTCCGCGGGGCCGCTCCCGGAAGGCGCGACCGTGATCGACCTCTCCAGCGCCACCGTGCTTCCCGGCCTCATCGATTCCCACACCCACATCTTCCTGCAGGGCGAGGACCCGGCCGTGCTCACCTACGACGACCAGCTCCTCAAGTACCCGCTCGCCCTGCGGGCGGCCCGGGCCACGGTGTCCTGCCGGCGTGCCCTCGAGCAGGGATTCACCACCCTGCGCGACGTGGAGACGGAAGGGGCAGGCTACGGAGACATTGGCATCAAGCAGGCGATCGAGAAGGGCTACATCCCGGGGCCGCGGCTGTTCGTGGTCACGCGCGCGATCTCGACCACGGGCGGCTATCCGCTCGAGGACTACGCACCCGAGATCGACGTGCCCAAGGGGGCGCAGATCGTGGACGGTCCGGTGGAGGCGCGCAAGGCCGCGCGCGAGCAGCTCGACCACGGCGCGGACTGGCTCAAGGTGTACATGACCCACCGCTCCTGGGTGGACGCGCAGGGGCGCCTGGTCTCGCAGCCGACGCTGACCGTCGAGGAGCTCCGCGCGATCGTGGATGAGGCGCACGGCTGGGGGCGCAAGGTGGCCTGCCACGCCTACAACGGCGTGGGCCTGCACCGCGCGCTGGACGGCGGGTGTGACTCCATCGAGCACGGCCTCGAGCTGGACGACGCGGCCGTCGCGCAGATGGTGAAGCAGGGAACCTGGTACTGCCCGACCATGACCCCGTACTACTACCACTGGGAGCCGGCGGACACGCCCGCGGGCAAGCGCGATCGCGCGCGCGTGGCCGCGCACGGCCCTTCGCTGCAGAAGGCGATGAAGGCGGGCGTGAAGATCGTCTTCGGCACCGACGTGGGCGGCTTCTCCTGGACGGACTCGATCGCGCAGGAGTTCAAGCGCATGGCCGAGTTCGGCATGTCTCCCGCGGACGCCCTGCGCTCGGCGACGGTGAGCGCGGCGGAGATGCTGGGGATGGCGGGGGAGATCGGGGTGATCGCGCCCGGCGCCTACGCGGACATCGTCGCGGTTTCCGGCGATCCCCTGGCCGATCTGGGCCTGCTCGAGCGCGTCTCCTTCGTGATGAAGGACGGCCGCGTGTTCAAGGACGCGAGCGGCCTGCACTGACCGCGGCGGGCGGGCCGCCCGCGGCGTCAGAAGGGACCGCGGCCCCGGTACTTCTTCCACACGACGCGTGTGTTCGCCCAGCCGTCTCCGAGCCGGGGCCCGCGCGACATCTGGAAGGCGGCCACCAGCGGCGCGAACGGGATGAGCATCGGCAGGTTCCGCTGGAAGGAGGCGCCGAAGCCGGCGCCCTGCTCGGTGTCGATGTCCACGACCTGGAGACCCATGAGCGACTTTCCGAACGAGTGGCCGTCGAAGCCGTCCTTGAGCAGCCAGGCCCCGTAGAGCAGCCAGGGCAGCACCGCGACCACGCCGCTCACGTCCGCACGGGCCGCTGCGCCCACCGCGCCCAGGACGAACGCGATCACGGCCAGCACGGCCCACAGCGCCACCACGTCGAGCAGCCAGGCGAACTGGCGGCGGTTCGTCATCCGCAGGTTGCACTTGCGGCAGACCCAGTACTCGTACAAGACGCGTGCGCGGGGGCCCATCTTCCTGGTATCGCCGCACAGCGGACAGGGACCGTCGCGATCGGGAACGGGACGCGCCTCGCGCGCGGTGACGGCCGCGGCCGGAGGCGCATAGGCAGCCGCCGCCGCCGGAAAGTAGGGCGCGATCTCGGGGACGGCACCGGCCGTGATCCATTCGGGTAGCCCCGTGCGCCACACCAGCGTCTCGCGGCCGATGTGGCCGGCGCGGACCCACTCGAGCAGGATCGGCCCATCCACCGGGCCCTGCGGACCGTTCGCCCCCATGACGAAGAAGGCGACGGCCTGGATCTGCGACGCGATCTCCGGCAACGCCTCCGCGGGCGTCCACTGGGGCAGGCCTTCGCGCCAGACCTGCACGTCGCGCGGCAGGCGCGCGCTCTGGATCCAGCTCGCGAGGTCCGCCGTGGCGACGGGGCCACGCTGCTCGCCGCGGTCGACGTAGAACCAGGGACCGGTGGACATGACGCCTCCCGTGCGGGGCGGGGCGGACGGAGGATCGGTGGGACGCCGCGATGGTGGGGCGCGCGGCCCGCGCTGTCAAGCCGTTGCCGCGGGGGCGCGGGTCGGCGAGGATGCGGCATGGGCGCGCCGCCGGAGCCGGAGCTCGACGAGGACGAACGCCGGCAGCTCGCGCGCGGCGTGGACGAGTTCAACTGCGGCTTCTACTTCGAATGCCACGACACGATCGAGGATCTGTGGGCGGGCCTGCGCGGTCCTTGGCGGGACTTCTTCCAGGGGCTCATCCAGGTCTCGGTGGCCTTCTACCACCTCGGCAACGGGAACCTGGCCGGCGCGGAGAGCATGAGCCGGCGCGCGCTCAAGCGGTTCGAGCGCTACCCGGACCGGTATTTCGGGTTCGACCTGGCCGCCCAGCGAGGCGCGCTGCGCCTCCTGCTGGAGGGGATCGCGCGCGGCGACGCGGAGGCGGCGGCGAGCGCGGGTCCGCCACGATGGACGTTCGACAGGTTGGACTGAGGGCGATCCGGCGTGCTATCAAGGTCGCTGGCCGACCGCGCAGACTGAAGCAATGGAATACCGCCAACTGGGACGCACGAGCCTGACCGTCTCTACCGTGAGCTTCGGGGCCTGGGCCATCGGGGGGGCCTGGGGATCCGTGGACGACGAGGCCTCGATGGCCGCGCTGCACGCCGCCGTCGACTCCGGCGTCAACTTCATCGACACCGCCGACGTGTACGGCGACGGGCGCAGCGAGCGGCTGGTGGCGCGCCTCCGCCGCGAGCGCCCGGGTGAGCACATCTACGTGGCCACCAAGGCCGGCCGCCGGCTCCCCGCGCAGACACGCGAGGGCTACACGCGCGAGAACCTGACCGCCTGGGTCGATCGCAGCCTGCAGAACCTGGCCACGGACAGGCTGGACCTGCTGCAACTCCACTGCCCGCACACGGCCGTGTACGACAGCCCGGAGGTGTTCGAGATCCTCGACAACCTCATCCGCGCGGGCAAGGTCCGCTACTACGGCGTGAGCGTCGAGACGGTGGACGAGGCGCTGCGCGCCATCCGCAACCCCGGCGTCCAGTCCGTGCAGATCATCTTCAACATGTTCCGCCTCAAGCCGGCGGAGCAATTCTTCCCCGCCTCGCGCGAGCGCAAGGTCGGGATCCTGGCCCGGGTGCCGCTGGCCAGCGGCCTCTCTCCGGCGTGCCCTACGGCGTGGGCCTGGACGCGGTCGAGGATCTGCGCAAGCTGCGGCCCGCGGGCGCCACCCTGAGCCAGCTCGCGCTGCGCTGGATCCTGATGTTTCCCGAGGTGACCTGCACGATCCCGGGCGCGAAGACGGCGGACCAGGCGCGCGAGAACGCGGCCGCCGCGTCGCTCCCGCCGCTGAGCGCGTCCACGATGGCGGCGGTGAAGGACATCTACGACCGGCGGATCCGGCCGCACGTCCACGAGAGCTGGTGAGCGCGATGGTGCGGTTCGCGCCGGTTCTCGTCCTCACGCTGTCCGCGACCGTCGCCGCCGCCCAGACACCCTCACCCACCCCGACACCCTATCGGAGCAATCCCGTGGACACCGCGCACGGCGACCGCGAGTTCCTGCTGCTGTGGCCGGAGGGCGCGCCCGGCGCGCTCGGCACGGCGCCGGAAGACCGGCCGAAGATCACCCTCTATCGCGCGCCCGCCGCTGCCGCGAGCGGCGCCGGCATCGTCGTGTGCCCGGGCGGCGGCTACGGCACGCTGGCCAGCGATCACGAAGGCTAGCAGGTCGCGGAGTGGCTCAATTCGCTCGGCGTGTCCGCGTTCGTGCTGCAGTACCGTGTGGGCCCTCGCTACCGCCATCCGGTACCTCTGCAGGACGCGCAGCGGGCCATTCGCCTGGTGCGGGCGCGCGCGAAGGACTTCGGCATCGATCCGGGGCGGCTCGGCATCCTCGGCTTCTCCGCGGGCGGGCATCTGGCCGCCACCACGGGCACTCACTTCGACGCGGGCCGGCCGGACGCCCCGGATCCCATCGACCGGATGGGATCGCGCCCCGACTTC
>QHVP01000347.1 GCA_003222295.1 Acidobacteriota bacterium
GCGGTGGCCCATGCTCGCGAGGTTGCGGCGCACCTCGGCGGGCACGCCGCTCTCGAGGTGCAGCACGCCGCCGGTGGTCATGAGCGTGCCCGTGGGCTCCGACGATCCGGTGTGGTAGAAGCGCGCGGCATCGCCCGCCTCCTGGAGGTTCATCCCGAAGTCCACCATGTTCACGATCACCTGGGCATGTCCCTGCGGCTGCATGTCCCCGCCCATCAGCCCGAACGCAATCCACGGCTTGCCGTCCTTCATGGCGAAGGCGGGGATGATGGTGTGGAAGGGCCGCTTGCCCGGCTCGAGCGAGTTGGGCAGGCCAGGCTTGAGATTGAATAGCGCGCCGCGGTTGTGGATGACGAACCCCCAGC
>QHVP01000348.1 GCA_003222295.1 Acidobacteriota bacterium
GGAGGATCGCGATGAGGGCGAGGTAGATGGCGCCGCCGAAGGTGATGCGGCCCAGGATGTGGTCCAGGTATTCCGCGGTGCGCTTGCCCGGACGGATGCCGGGCACGAAGCCCCCGTACTTCCGCATGTTCTCGGCCACGTCGTCGGGGTTGAAGACGATGGCGGTGTAGAAGTAGCAGAAGAAGATGATGAAGGCGACGTAGAGGAGGTTGTAGAGCGGCATCCCCCACTTGAGCTGCTCGCTGACCGACTGCATCCAGGGGTTGTTGGCCGACCACCAGGAGGCGATGGTCTGCGGGAAGGCGATGATCGACGAGGCGAAGATGACGGGGATGACGCCGCTGGTGTTCACGCGCAGGGGCAGGTGCGTGGACTGGCCGCCGTACATGCGCCGGCCCACCACGCGCTTGGCGTACTGCACGGTGATGCGCCGCTGCCCGCGCTCCACGAAGACGATCGCGCCCACCACCAGCACCATCATGACGATGAGGAGGATCGCGGTGAGAAGGCCGAGCTCGCCGCGCGCGATGCGCTGCACGCTGTCGATCACGCCGCGCGGGAAGCCGACCACGATGCCGGCGAAGATGAGGAGCGACATCCCGTTGCCGATCCCGCGCTCGGTGATCTGCTCGCCCAGCCACATGATGAAGGCGGTGCCCGTGGTCAGGGTGAGCACGGTCATCATCTTGAAGGCGATGCCCGGACTGGCGACGATCTGGAACTGCTGGCCCAGCGTCATCTTCTCGAGGTACACCGCGATGCCGAGCGACTGCACGATGGAGAGGAGAACGGTGCCGTAGCGGGTGTACTGCGTGATCTTGCGGCGTCCGAGCTCGCCTTCCTTGGAGAGCTTCTCCAGGTAGGGCCACACGACGGTGAGGAGCTGCAGGATGATCGAGGCCGAGATGTACGGCATGATCCCGAGCGCGAAGACGGTGACCCGGGAGAGGTTCCCGCCCGAGAACATGTCGACGAGCCCGAACCAGTTCGACCGGTTCTGCTCGAAGAAGTCGATCAGGGCCTTGGCGTTGATGCCCGGCGTGGGCACGTGGTTGCCGAGGCGATACACGGCCAGGAGGCCGAGGGTGAAGAGCACCCTCTTCCTGAGGTCCGGGATGTCCCAGATGTTCCGAGTGTTCTGAGCGCGGGCGTGCGTCGGTGCATTCACCGCGCGATGCCCGACGCCCGAGCGAAGGCGCGAAGACGGGCCTCCTCTTCGAAGCCCGCGCCTGAGCGTCCCGCGCGACGGACACCTCCACGGCGCCCGGCCTTCGCTCGTGAACCGTCACGCCTTCTCGATCACCTCGGCTTTGCCGCCGAGGGCCGTGATCTTCTCGGACGCGCGGGCCGAGAACTTGTGGGCGCGCACGGTCAGGGCCTTGGTCAGATCGCCGTCCCCGAGGACCTTCAGGCCGTCGCGCACGTGCTTGATCAGCCCGCGGCCGAGGAGGATCTCCGGGGTCACGATGGTGCCCGCCTCGAAGATCTCGAGCCGGCCGAGGTTGATCTCCGTCAGCTCCTTCTTGAAGCGCGCGTTCGAGAACCCGCGCTTGGGCAGCCGCCGGTGGAGCGGCATCTGGCCGCCCTCGAACCCGGGCTTCTGGCTGAAGCCGCTGCGGCTCTTCTGGCCCTTCTCGCCGCGTCCGGACGTCTTGCCCAGGCCGCTGCCGGGCCCGCGGCCCACGCGCTTGCGGTTGCTCACGCTGCCGCGCGCGGGCCTTAGATCATTGAGAGCCACGATTCCCCCCTACTAGTCGGAAACGATGACGACGAGATGCGGGATGGCCTTGACCATGCCGCGGATCGCGGGCGTGTCCTTGCGCTCAACCACCTGGTGCATGCGGCGCAGGCCGAGCCCGCGCACGGTGGCACGCTGCTTGTCCGTGCAGCCGATGACCGAGCCGACCTGCCTCACCTTGATCGTGCCGCCTGCCGTGGCCGCCCGGGCCTTCGCGTTCTTGGCCATTGGTCCCCCTTAGACCTGGGGCGCCGGCGCAGGCGCTTCGCCGGATCCGGGCTCGGGCTCGGCCGCGGGGGGGGCGGGGGCGGCGACGGCCGTGGCCTCCGCCCTCCTCCGCTTCTCGTCCACGGGCACGATGTCGGCGAGCTCCTTGCCGCGCAGCCGGGCCACGCGCTCCGGCCGCTTCAGGCGAAGGAGCGCATCCACCGTCGCCTTCACCACGTTGTGCGCGGTGGTGGAGCCGAGGCTCTTGGTGAGGATGTTCTGGATGCCGGCGGCGGTGATGACCGCGCGCACGGCCCCGCCCGCGATCACGCCCGTGCCTTCGGAGGCCGGCTTGAGCAGCACCGCCCCCGAGCCGTAGCGGCCGGTGACGGTGTGGGGGATCGTCGATCCCTTGTCGGTGATGGGCACGCGCACGATGTTCTTCTTGGCCGCCTCGACGCCCTTCTTTATGGCGGAGGAGACCTCGCGCGCCTTGCCCATCCCGTAGCCCACGTGCCCGGCGCTGTCTCCCACCACCACCAGGGCCGAGAAGGACAGGTTCTTGCCGCCCTTGACCACCTTGGTGACGCGGTTGATGGAGACGACCTGGTCCTTCAGCTCCAGGCCGCCGATGTCGATCTTTTCGAAAGTGTGCTTCATTTCATCAATTCTGGAGGGTGGTCATCTCGAGGGCACCCCCCAAACCCCCCCTGCCGCTCGCGTCGCAGTGAATGCGCCGCTCGTTGCTGGTGGCTTGTGATCGGAATATCTCGCCCGTCTTTGCCTGCCGCTCGCGTCGCAGTGAATGCGCCGCTCGCTGCTGGTGGTCTGTCATCAGAACTTCAGTCCGCCTTCGCGGGCCGCGTCGGCCAGCGCCTTGATGCGGCCGTGGTACTGGAACCCGCCGCGGTCGAACACGACCAGCTCGATTCCCTTTTCCTTGGCGCGCGTCGCGATCAGCTTCCCCACCGCCTTCGCCGCCGCCACGTTGGCCCCGCGCTTGTGCTCGGCCTTGAGGTCCTTGTCGAGCGAGGAAGCCGCGGCCAGGGTCTTGCCGCCGTCGTCGTCGATGACCTGGGCGTAGATGTGGCTCTGGCTGCGGAACACGGCCAGTCGCGGCCGCTGGGTCGTCCCCGCCACCTTCTTGCGGATCCGGCTGTGGATCCGATGCCTGATGTCTTCCTTCGTCTTCATCGGTTCGAGATTCCTTGACTGGGCGCTGCCTCAGACATCGTCCATCTGAAGCGATCCCCATTTATCGCGGTGTCCATTACTTCGTCCCGGTGGCTCCCGCCTTGCCCGCCTTCTTCTTCAGCACCTCGCCGACGTAGCGGATGCCCTTCTGCTTGTACGGGTCCGGCTTGCGCAGGCCGCGGATCTCCGCCGCCACCTGGCCCACCTGCTGCCGGTCGATGCCGGAGACGGTGACCCGGTTGGCCTTGGCGTCCACCGCGATCTTGATGCCGGCCGGGATCGGGTAGACGACGGGATGCGAGTAGCCGAGCGCGAAGACGACCTTCTGCCCTTCGACGTTGGCGCGGTAGCCGACGCCCACGATGTCGAGCTCCTTCGAGAAGCCCTCGGTCACGCCGCGCACGGCGTTGTTGGCCAGGGCGCGGGCCAGGCCGTGGAGGGCGCGCTGCGACCCCTCGTCGCTGCGCCGCGAGGCCTCCAGCTCGCCGTTCTCGAGCTTGAAGGTGATGCCCGGAGGCACCGGCGTCGTCAGCTTGCCCTTGGGCCCCTGGACCTCCAGGCGGTCCGCCTTGACCTGGACCTGGACCCCCTTGGGGATCGGGATGACCTTGCGTCCGACCCGAGACATGGAAACTCCTTACCAGACGTTGCAGAGGATCTCGCCGCCCACGCCCTCGCGGGCCGCGCTCCGCCCCGTCATGAGGCCGCGCGAGGTGGAGAGGATGTTGATGCCCAGGCCGCCGTACACGCGGGGGATCTGGTCCTTGCCGCAATAGATCCGGCAGCCCGGACGGCTCACCCGCTGCACGTCGGTGATGACGCGCTCCATGCCGGGGCCGTACTTGAGGAAGACGCGCAGCATGTTCTGCTTGTCGTCCTCGCTGACCTTGAAGTTCGAGATGTAGCCCTCGTCCTTGAGGATGCGGGCGATCTCCACCTTGAGCTTCGAGGAGGGGACGTCGACCTTGGGCAGCTTCGCGCGCACCCCGTTGCGGATGCGCGAGATCATGTCGGCGACGGGATCGGTCATGTTCATGTGGATCTACCTCCGGCCTACCAGCTCGCCTTGATCACGCCGGGGACGTCCCCGGCGAGGGCCTTCTGACGGAAGCAGATCCGGCAGAGCTGGAACTTCCTCAGGTACCCCCGAGGACGGCCGCACGTGCGGCAGCGGTTGTACTTGCGCACGGGGAACTTCGGAGTCCGCGCCGCCTTGGCAATGAGAGACGTCTTCGCCACTTATCGACCCTCCTGATGCCGGAAAGGCATGCCGAGGTGCTGGAGGAGCAGCTTGCTCTCCTCGTCCGTGCGGGCCGACGTCACGAAGGTGACGTTCATCCCGCGCATCTTGTCCACCTTCGCGTAGTCCACCTCGGGGAAGATGAGCTGGTCCTTCAGCCCCAGGGTGTAGTTGCCGCGGCCGTCGAAGGAATTCGTGGGCACGCCGCGGAAGTCGCGCACGCGTGGCAGGGCCACGTTGAACAGCCGGTCCACGAACTCGTACATGCGGTCGCCGCGCAGGGTCACCGTGGCCGCGATGGGCATGCCCTGGCGCAGACGGAAGGCCGCGATCGACTTGCGGCTGCGGCGCATGGCGGGGCGCTGGCCGGTGATGCGGCCCAGCTCGTCGATGGCGGCGTCGAGGAGCTTGATGTTCTGGGTGGCCTCGCCCACGCCCATGTTCACCACGACCTTGCGCAGGCGCGGCACCGCCATCACGTTGGGGTAGCTGCGCTCCTTCATCAGGGTCGGGACCACCTCCTTGACGTAGCGCTCCTTGACGCGGGCCGGGACCCTGGGCCCGGAGGGCCTGGCCGCCTTGGCCGGCTTCTCCGCCTTCTCGCCGCCGCCTTCCTTCTTGGCCTTGGCCGCCGCGCGCGCGGCCGCCTTCTCGGCGCCGGCGGCGTCAGCTGATCCTTGTCCTTCTCGCTCACTTGTCCAGCACTCCCTCGCAATGGCGGCACACGCGCACCTTGCGGCCGTCACCCAGCACCTTGTGGCCGATGCGGGTGCGCTTGCTGCACTCCCCGCAGACGATCATCACGTTGCTGGCGTGAATGGCGGCCTCGCGCTCCGCGATGCCGCCCTTGATGTTGCGCTGGGGGTTGGGCCGCGTGTGCTTCTTCACGAAGCCCACGCCCTGCACGATCACCCGGTTCTTCTCCGGGATGACCTTCAGGACCTTGCCCTGCTTCCCCGCGTCCCGTCCCGACACCACCGTCACGGTGTCGTTCTTCTTGAGGTTGATGCGGGTCCTCTCCCGCGGTGCGGTGGCGCCCATGCCTACAGGACCTCCGGGGCCAGCGAAATGATCTTCATGAACTTCTTGTCGCGCAGCTCGCGCGCCACCGGTCCGAACACGCGCG
>QHVP01000351.1:0-3972 GCA_003222295.1 Acidobacteriota bacterium
TGCTCCGCGTGGATCTGGGCCAGGGCCAGATGGATCTCCGGCAGCTTCGGGTCGGCCTGGGCGGCGCGCTCGAAGGCGCGCACGGCCAGGTCGGGGCGGCCTTGAACGCGATAGTTGTGAGCGAGGGCCTGGTAGATCCGCGCCGAGCCGGGGTCGGTATCCCGGAGGCGCTGCATGGCCCACTCGGAGAGCCGAAGGTACGCGCGGCCGAGCTGGTACGCGGCCTCGGGATCGCCCGGCGACAGGTCGCGTATCGCGCGGTATTGCTCGATGGCCGCCGACGGGCGTCCCGCGCGCTCGTACGCCCGCGCGAGTTGTTCGCGGGCCAGCCGCTCCTCCTTCGGCCTCAGCTTCACCGCCGCCTCGAGCGTGGTGACGGCCTCGGCCACGCGGCCCAGCGCGAGCAGGCTGCCGCCCATCACCAGCCGCGGCGCCGGATAGGCGGCATCGAGCCGGATGGCCTCGCGGCACTCGGCCACCGCCTCGCGATGCCGCCCCTGCTGCTGGTACACGATCGCGAGGTTGTTGTGGACGTACGGCTCGTGGCCGCCCTGCTGCAGCACGAGGCGGAACGCGGTCTCCGCTTCCTCGAGACGGCCGGCCTTGAGCGATTCGACGCCGCGCTCGAACGTGGCTTGCGGCGTGGCCGCGTCCTGGGCGGAAGCGACCCGCGGGCCGGGGAAGAGGACGACGAGGAAGAGTGCGCGCCAGGCAGCCATGCGCGGATCGGAGGCGAGTATAGGGCAGAATGTGCGCTGCGCTCCATGCCCGCCCCCCGGCTCCTCCTGTGCTCGGTGCTCATCGTCTCGGCCGCGGCCGCGCCGGTGTCCGCCCAGACACCGGCGCTGGGCGAGGTCGTGTCACGCGCGCAGGCCCTGCTCGAGCGCGGCGACCGCAGTGGCGCGCGCCGCACTCTCCGGGCGGCGCTGCGCTCGTTCCCGGCGCACCCCGTGCTCCAGAACTTCCTGGGCGTGGTCGAGGCGCAGGACGGGAACTATGCAGCGGCCGAAGCGCGCTTCCAGGACGCCATCCGCGCGGGATCCCGCTACACGGACGCCTATCTCAACCTGGGTCGCCTCTAGCAGGAGAACGTGGCCCGTGACCCCGACGCGGTCCGGAAGGCCCTTGCCGCCTACGAGACCGTGCTCGCCTACGACCCCGAGAACTCCGAATCGCTCTACCAGAGCGCCGTACTGCTGCGGGCCACCGGCGATTTCGCGCGCTCCCTCGAGCGCCTCGCCCGCTTGCCGGAAGAGCAGCGCCTCCGCGCGCAGGTCCTGGCGGTGCGGCTGGCCGACGAGGTGGGCGCGGGACGCCGGGACCAGGCGGCGCTCTCGATGGAAGCCCTGCGGGAGAGGCCCGATCTCACGGAGGCGGACGTGCTCGCCGTCCTGCCCACTCTCTCCGCCCATGGCGGCGAGGACCTCGCGGTATCCCTGCTGGAGAGGGTGCGCGCGCGAGGGCTGGCGTCGGCGGAGGGCCTGCAGCGCCTGGCCATGGGCTACGAGGCTACGGGGAGGCTCGACGCCGCCCGCGACGCCCTGGAGGCGGTGGCCGCCCTGCGCCCGGCCGGCGTGCCGCTGCTCATGGACCTGGCGCGCGTCGCGCAGAAGACGGGCGACCTTCAGGGGGCGCTCGGGTACCTGGCCCACGCGCGCGAGCTGGACCCGAAGGACGCCCGCGTCCACTTCCTGTTCGGCATGGTGTGCGTGGAGCTCGGCCTCGGCGTGGAGGCCTACAACGCGCTCAGGGAAGCGGCCCGCCTCGATCCCGGCAACGCCGCCGTCAACTACGCGATGGGTGCGGTCTCCCTGCACCGCCGCGATCCGAGCGAGGCCGTGCCCTACTTCAAAAGATACGCGGAGCTGACTCCCGGCGATCCCCGGGGGGCGCTGGCGGTGGGGCTGGCCTTCTTTCAAGCGAAGGATTTCGCCTCCGCGCGGCCGGAGCTCACGCGCGCCGCGCGCAGCGCGTCGACGGCGGCCGCCGCCCACTACTTCCTGGCCCGCATCGCGGGCGAGGAGAACGACCTCGAGACCGCGCTCTCCCTGGTGGACAAGGCTCTCGCCCTCGAGCCCGCGTACGCCGACGCTTGGGCCGAGCGCGGCCTCCTGCATTTCCGCCGGCGCGAGATGGAGCAGGCGGAGATGGACCTGCAGCGATGCCTGGAGCTGGACCGCGACAACTATCTGGGCAACCTGAACCTGCTCGCCCTCTATCAGCGGACGAAGGACGGGCGCCAGGAGGCCCAGGCCCAGCGCGTGAAGGAGCTCGACGCGCTGCGCGAGGAGAAGACGGAAGAGTTCCGCCGCGTGATCCAGGTGCGGCCCAACTGATGCGACTGGAGGCAGGAATGCGCGTGTGGCTGATGGCTGTCGTCGTCGGGATCGCCGCCCCCGCCATGGCCGCGGACGGTCTGGCCCAGACCCCGCCCATGGGGTGGAACAGCTGGAACAAGTTCGGCTGCGACGTGAGCGAGGCGCTGCTGAAGGAGACGGCCGACGCCCTCGTCTCCACCGGCATGCGCGATGCGGGTTACCAGTACCTCGTGATCGACGACTGCTGGCAGGTCCGGCGCGACGAGCAGGGGCAGATCGTGGCCGATCCCCAGCGCTTTCCCTCCGGCATGAAGGCCCTGGCCGACTACGTGCACGCGAAGGGGCTCAAGTTCGGGGTCTATTCCGACGCGGGCACGGGTACCTGCGAGAAGCGGCCGGGGAGCAAGGACCACGAGACCATCGACGCACGCACCTACGCCGGCTGGGGAGTGGACTACCTGAAGTACGACTGGTGCAACAGCGAAGGGCAGGATCCCCACGATTCCTACGCGCGGATGAGCCGCGCCCTCCGCGCCACCGGCCGTCCCATCGTCTTCAGCATGTGCGAGTGGGGTACGAGCCGCCCCTGGCAGTGGGCGCAGGGGATCGCCCACCTCTGGCGCAGCACCGGCGACATCCAGGACTGCTGGGATTGCGGCAAGAGCTGGGGCGGCATGGGCATCGTCCACATCATCGACCTGCAGGCCGACCTGTATCCGTACGCCGGGCCCGGGCACTGGAACGATCCGGACATGCTCGAGGTCGGCAACAAGGGACTCAGCCCTTCGGAATCGCGCGCGCACTTCAGCTTCTGGGCCCTCTTTGCCGCGCCCCTGATCGCGGGCAACGACCTGCGCGCGATGTCGAAGGACACGGTCGAGATCCTCACCAACCGCGAGGTCATCGCCGTCGATCAGGACGCGCTGGGCATGCAGGGCCGGAAGGTGCGCGACAACGGTCCCCAGGAGGTCTGGATGAAGCCCCTCGCCGACGGCGCGCGCGCGGTCATCCTCTTCAACCGCGGAACCGAGCCCTCCGACATCGCGGTCTCGTGGGACGAGATCGGGCTGCCCGCCGCGGGCAAGGCGGTCGTGCGCGACCTCTGGACGAAGGGCGACGTGGGCGTCCTCGCCGGGCGTTACCAGGCCAGCTCTAGAGGCGGCCCGCGTTTCGTGGGAGCATCCTTGAAATGGGCTTCGACCTCCGTGCCACCGCCCGGAGGGCCATGGCGGAGAACGGTTTCGTCCCCGACTTCCCCCCCGAGGTCCACCGCGAAGTGGAGGCGCTGGAGGAGATGACGCCCACGGGCGTCCGCGACCTGCGCTCCCTCCCCTGGTCCTCGATCGACAACCGCGAGTCCCGCGACCTCGACCAGATCGAGGTGGCGGAGCGCCTGCCCTACGATCACATCCGGCTCCTCGTCGCCATCTCGGACGTGGACGAGATGGTGGGCAAGGACTCAGCCACGGACAGTCATGCCGGCCACAGTACGACCTCCGTCTATGCCGGGCCGTTCGTCTTCCCCATGCTCCCGGAGCGGCTCTCCACCGACCTCACGTCGTTGAACCCGCACGAGGACCGCGGGGCGATCGTGATCGAGATGGACGTCGGCCCGGGGGGAGCGGTCGTCCGCCACGATGTCCATCGGGCCCTG
>QHVP01000351.1:3986-12702 GCA_003222295.1 Acidobacteriota bacterium
AACGACCGTCCCCCCGGAAGTGGCCGCGGTGCCCGGCCTCGAGGAACAGGTCCGTCTGCAGGACGAAACGGCCCAGCGGCTGCGCGCGCTCCGCCGCCGCCACGGGCTGCTCGATCTCGAGACGATCGAGGCCCGGCCGGTGATCGCGGGCGGCAAGGTGATCGACCTCGAGGTCCCCGTTCACGACCGCGCGCGCGACATCATCGAGAACTTCATGATCGCGGCCAACGTGGCCATGGCCCGCTTCCTGCGGAGCCGGCGCGTGGCCTCGCTGCGGCGCGTGGTGCGGACGCCCCGGCGCTGGGACCGCATCGTCGTCCTGGCCGCGGAGCTGGGCGAACCCCTGCCCGCGGAGCCGGATCCCAAGGCCCTGGCCGCATTCCTCGCCCGCCGCAAGGCCGCCGACCCCGAGCACCATCCCGACCTCTCGCTCGCCGTGGTCAAGCTGCTGGGGCCGGGCGAGTACGTGCTGGAGCGCCGGACCTCGCGCGGACCGGACGGGCACTTCGGCCTCGCCGTGGCCGAGTACGCGCATTCCACCGCGCCCAACCGCCGCTACGCCGACCTGGTGTACACCGAAGACGCGCTGATGGCGATCGCGGCCCGCTGCACCGAGCGCGAGGACGCCGCGCGCAAGGTGGAGCGGACGGTGCGCAAGAGCGTGGCCGCGGCCTTGTGCCTGGACCGCATCGGCGACCGGTTCACCGCGATCGTCACCGGCGCCTCCGACAAGGGGACGTACGTGCGCGTGCTCCGGCCGCCCCTGGAGGGGCGGGTCGTGCGCGGCCCGCAGGGCCTCGACGTGGGCGACACCGTGCGGGTGAAGCTGATCGGGGCCGATCCGGAGAAGGGCTTCATCGACTTCGAGGGGCCGGCCAGCGACGTCGGCCGCAAGATCGCCCGCTCGCGCCAGAAGAAGGCGGCGGCGGCGCGCCTGTCCCGCCGCATCGGCCGTCAGTTCGCGGCGGTGGTCACGGCGGCGGCCCCCAAGGGGACCTGGGTGCGGCTGCTGACGGAGGTGGCCGAGGGCCGCGTCGTGCGCGGCCACCATGCCCTCCAGGTGGGGCAGACCGTGCGCGTCACCCTCGTCGCCGTCGATCCCGTCCACGGCTTCATCGATTTCGAGTACGGCCCGGGTGTGGAGTCGCGCAAGTCCGAGCGGACCGCCCGCAAGAAGGCGGCGGCCTGGCGGCTGCGCGGCCGCGTGGGCGAGAGCTTCGCGGGCGTGGTCACGGGCTCGTCCCCGCGCGCCACCTACGTGCGCATCGACGAGCCGGAGGCGGAGGGGCGCATCGTGCGCGGCGGGGGCGGACTGCAGGTGGGGGAGCCGGTGCGCGTCGTCCTGCTCGCCGCCGACCCCCGGCGGGGCTACATCGACTTCGCCCGAGACACGGATCGCTGAACGGCCGGGAACGGCCAGGAGGGATCATTCTCCGAATGACCCTGTCCGACCGCCCGTCCGTTTGGTGATACGGCGTGTCTAGAACAAAAACCTGACTCCGAACTGGGCCTCCCGCGGGGGCAGCCGCACGGCGCTGATGCTGCCGAAGGCGGTGGTGCCGAAGGTCACTCCCGTGTTGGCCGTGCCCAGGCCGGCCGCCCCCGGATTGGCGAAGTGCGCGCGGTTGAAGACGTTGAAGACGTCGAACCGCACCTCGAGCGAGGCCTTGCCGATGGCCGTCCGCTTCGAGAGCGACATGTCGGTGTTGAAGACCGTCGGACCGCGCGCATTGCTGTACTTGTAGTTCCCGAACTGGAACTGGGCCGGATTGGCGAAGCAGCTCGTGTCGAACCACTGCTGCGGGGTCCGCGGGGCGTTCGCCATCGGGTCGCACGTGATGTTCGGCCAGTTGCCGCCACCGTCGTTGAGCTGGGACGAGGCGACGCGGACGTCGAGGGGGTCGCCACTGTGGAAGAGCGTGATGGCGCTGAAGGCCCAGCCCGCACCGAGCGTCTTGGCCAGGCCGGAGGCGCCCTGGGCGAACGGCAGCTCGTAGGTGAGGCTACCGGTGAAGATCTGGGGGATATCGAGGACCTTGCTGCCACTGGCGCCCGGCGCCCGCTGGCGAACGGTGAGCGTCGGATGGATGCCGAGGGTGGCGATGTTGTCCTCCGTCTTCGAATACGTGTAGGCCACCAGCGCCTGCAGGCCGTGGGCGAAGCGCTTGTCGAGCTTCACCTGCAGCGCGTCGTACCAGGTCGAGCCGGCGCCGTCGCGCTGGTTGATGGTGGTGATCCCGGGGGCGATCGCGAAGTAGGGCCGCCGCTGGTTGACGTTGCCGGGACCGGGCATGGGCACGTTGACGTTGAAGCTGCGGAAGATGTGCGTGCCCCGCGTCCCCACGTAGCTGACGTCGAGGACGGTATTCCAACCCAGCTCGCGCTGGACGCCGACGTTCCACATCTTCGTCGTGTCCTCGTGAAAGTCGTTCGGGATGTAGAAGACGGCGAACCCGGCGGGCGGGGCCAGGGTTGCGGCCAGCGGCACCGAATTCACGGTCGGGAACCCGTCGCTGACGCTGCGGAAGGGCGTGAACGTGGTGGGCGTCGGGACGTCGACCTGGAGGAAGAAGGGATAGTTGCGCTCACTGGTGCCGCCGCTGGCCCCGAAGTTGTCCGCGAAGTAGCTCATGCCGAAGGCGGCGCGGAAGGCCGTCTTCCCGTTGTCGGGCGAATAGGCGAGCCCGAGGCGGGGCGCGATATATCCGTACTGTGTCTTGCGATCGGGACCGCGGTTGTCGGCGGAGGCGAGGTGGATGAGGCCGTCCGTGGGCGAGAAGTTCGACTGCCGGTTGTCGACCTGAACGGGCGGGGTCATCAGATCCCAGCGCAGGCCGATCTGCAGCGAGAGCTTCCGGTTCACGCGGAAGTCGTCCTGGGCGAAGACGCCGACGAAGTTGCGGCGGATCAGCGGCCAGGTGTCCACGATGTCGCGCTGCACGAGGTTCGGGAAACCGAGCATCATGGTGGCGAAGGAATAACCGGTGCCCGCGGCCCCGGCGCGGCTCGTGTAGTTGCCGTCGAAGGTGAAGCGGCCCTGGGGCTGCGTCTGCGGGTTGGAGACGGCGCCGCTGACGATGCGCGCGTCCGCTCCGACCTTGAAGTTGTGGTTGCTCCGGATCCAGGAGAGGTTTCCGGTCAGGTTGTACGTCGTCCCCACGCGGATGGCGTTGGTGGTGCCACTGGAGCCAGTGCTGGAGAAGCCCGCGGGCCGGAAGCTGGCGATGCCCGTGGTCTCGGGGTGGCCGGCGATGTTGCCGTTGGGGATCCCGAGGTCGTTGTTCTTGTTGATCCCGAAGTCCTCCGCGTACTGGTGCGTCCAGTAGCGGTTGTAGCCGGCGCGGAACTCGAAGAATTTGCTCGACCCCAGCGTCTGCGTGTAGCCGAGGACGGCGTTGTGGTTCGTGTTGTCCGCGTTGTTCGCCCCCATGAAGATGTTCCCCGGCGCCGGCTCGTCGTAGTGCCGCTTCGCCATCGAGAACCGCGCGAAGATCGACGCGCGATCGTTGATCCGGTAGTCCACCTTCGCATCCCCGGCGTTCAGGGTCTGCTTGACCACGTTGTTCTCGATGTAGTTGTTGGCGAGGCCCGGCTGGTTCGGGAGCGGGTAGACCTCGTTGGCGATGACCCGGCTGATGGGGTTGATGCGGTCGCTGGGAATGACGTTGCCCGGGAAGGGCTGGCCGCTGAGCGGGTCGTAGATGACGTTGCTGACCTCGGTGAAGATGCCCTGCCGCATGAGGGCGGTGGGCACGGTGAGGATCACCGTGCGTCCCTGGTCCAGCCGCAGTCCCTGGTAGTCGCCGAAGAAGAAGGCCTTGTTCTTGATGATGGGCCCGCCGAAGGTGCCGCCGAACTGGTTCGAGTTGTAGGGGGCCTTGACCGCCGCGAAGTAGTTCTTCGAGTTGATGGCGTCGTCGCGGAGGTAGTTGAAGACGCTGCCGTGGAACTCGTTGGTGCCGGAGCGGATCGTGAGGTTGACGGCGGCCCCTCCGAATACCCCGAACTCCGCGGTGGGGTTGCTCGTCTGGACCTTGAACTCCTGGATCGCCTCCAAGGGCGGCGTGATGTTGATGTAGGCGTTCTGCATCTCGTTGTTGACGACGCCGTCGAGGAGGTAGTTGTTGCCCGACCACGGCATTCCGTTCACGGTGTGCGCGGTGGCGATGCGGGCCCCGCCCGCGGACGCGTTCTCCGCGGAGTCGCCGCGGCTGTAGACGGGCATCGCGCCCGGGGTCATGGTGATGAGGTGCTGGAAGAAGCGGCCGTTGAGGGGCAGGGCCTGGATCTGCGTCATCTCGATGACCTGGCCCAGCTCCGCCGTCGTGCTGCGCACCAGCGGCACCTCGGCCACCACCTCGACCGCTTCGGCCATGTTGCCGACCTGGAGCGGGATGTCGAGGCGAGTGGTCTGCGCGACCTGTACGGCGATCCCGCTGCGCAGGTACTTCTTGAATCCCGACTGCTCGACGGTCGCCTGGTACGTTCCCGGCGAGAGAAGGGGGATGGTGTAGAAGCCGTCGCCGCCGCTGACCGCGGAGCTCCCGATGACGGTCGCGGTGTGGGTCACCGTCACCGTGACTCCGGGCACGGCCGCGCCTGTCGAATCGGTGACGGTGCCCGTGATCGTCCCGCGAATGGTCTGGGCGGCTACGGGCACGGCCAGCGCCAGCCCCGCGGCCAGGCCCAGGCCCGACACCCGACCGATCCACGTTCTCGCGCGCTCTTGCCTCATCTGGACCTCCGCCGGATGGGGGGATGGTAAGCGCTTGCAAACTGAAATGTCAATATACTTGCCGACCATGTCCAGAGCCTTTGGCAGCGCTTTCACCGTCGCCGGAATCCTCCTCGTCTCGTCCCTCCCCCTCGTCGCCCAGGAGCCGACGGCCGTGCACCGGGCGGGCGGCTTCGACATCTCGGTGGTGGGCGACCTGAAGGGGTTCGCGCTCGGATTCGACGTGCGGCCGCTGGAGGAAGGTCTCGAGGTGGTCGCGTTGAAGCTGACCGCCGCCGCTCCGGCGCCGCCTCCGCGGTTCACGCTGAAGTGGTCGCTCCCGTCACAGGACATCGCCGGCCAGTGGGCGACCGGCCGCCATTTGAGCAAGACGCTGCGTCCGGACTGGTCCGGCGGCCGCCTGCAGGCCTCGATGTTTGCGCGGGAGGCGCCGGTGAGCTGCCTCTACGGCAGCGATGACCACAACGCGCTGACCTTCGCGGTCTCCGACGCCCTCGACACCGTCCTTGTCGGCTCCGGGATTCGCGAGGAGGACGGGCGCATCTACAACGAGGTGACCTTCTTCAGCGAGCCGCACCCCAGCATCGCCACTTGGAGGGCCGAGCTGCGCCTGGACCGCCGGCGGGTCCCGTACTGGACGGCGCTCCGCGGCGTCTCGGACTGGTGGGCGGCGCAGCCGGGATATGCCCCCGCGCCCGTGCCGGAGCCCGCTCGTCTGCCCGTCTACTCGACCTGGTACAACTACCACCAGAGCGTCGACGCGGCGGTGCTCCTCGAGGAAGTGGCCATCGCCAAGAAGATGGGCTTCGAATCCATCATCGTCGACGACGGCTGGCAGACCCTCGACACCGGCCGCGGCTACGCGTTCACCGGCGACTGGGAGCCCGAGCGCATCCCAGACATGAAGGGGTTCGTCGACGGCTGCCATGCCCTGGGCGTGAAGGTGATCCTCTGGTACGCCGTGCCCTTCGTGGGCAAGAACGCCAAGGTGGCGGCCCGCTTCCAGGACAAGTCGCTGCGCTACGAGGAGAGCCTCGGCGCCTACGTGGTCGACCCGCGCTACCCCGAGGTGCGGCAGTACCTGGTGGATATCTACCGCTGGCTGCGGGAACGCAGCCGATCGAGGTTGTGCGGGAGAGCGGCGGCCGGCGCCGGCCGCTTCGTTCCGACAACACCGCAAGTACTTGTTGAAGCTGCGCAAGGTCAAGCCCGACGTGATGATCGAGTTCCGGCAGCCCTACATCGGGCCCCTCATCCGGAAGTACGGGAACATGTTCCGCGCCAGCGACTGTCCCAATTCGTACCTCGCGAACCGCGTGAAGACGGTGGACCTGCGGCTGCTCACCGGCGATACCGCCGTGCACGCGGACATGATCATGTGGCACCCCACGGAGCCGGTGGAGCTGGCCGCGTTCCAGCTCCTCAATGTCATGTTCTCCGTGCCCCAGGTCTCGGTCCGCCTCCAGGAGATTCCCAAGGATCACTTCGAGATGATCCGGTTCTACACCGACTACTGGCGGCGCAACCGGGCGGTGCTGCTCGACGGCGCGTTCGAGGCGTTCTCACCCAACGCGAACTACCCGGTGGCGCGGGCGCGCCGAGGCGGCAAGCAGATCGTCGGCCTGTACGCGGATGCGGTGGTGAGGCTGGACGGAAGCGCCGCGGACGCGATCGACGTCCTCAACGCGAAGAGCTCGAAGCGGGTCGTCCTCGACGTTGCCCGCGACCTCGGCCGGTACCGCTACACCGTTCGCGACAGCCAGGGGCGGACGGTCGACACGGGCGAGATCGCGCTGGCGGCCGGCGTGCGCGCGTTCACGGTGCCGGTGTCGGGCCTTTTCAGCCTCGAGCGCGTCACCGCCCGTCCCTAGCTGGCTGCGGGAACGCAGCCGATCGAGGTTATGCGGGAGAGCGGCGGCCGGCGCCGGCCGCTTCGGTCCGACAACACCTCAAGTACTTGTTGAAGCGACTCGTTCCGGAACGAGTACTCCGCGCGTTCACGGTGCCGGTGTCGGGCCTTTTCAGCCTCGAGCGCGTCACCGCCCGTCCCTAGCTGGCTGCGGGAACGCAGCCGATCGAGGTTATGCGGGAGAGCGGCGGCCGGCGCCGGCCGCTTCGGTCCGACAACACCTCAAGTACTTGTTGAAGCGACTCGTTCCGGAACGAGTACCCCGCCGGAGCGCGCACGGATAGTTTGGTGATGGTCTCCCGGGGATAGTCGCTCTGGGGACAAATCACTGTACTCAAATCGCGGACGCTCTCGTGATAAGCAGCGCGCCGCTCCTGGAGGCCCGTGCCGCCGCCGAAATCGCCGAGTGTGGGCCTCACTGGCGAAGCGAGCCATCGTACGCAAATCGCGTACAGTCAAACCTCGCGAGATGCGGCCCAAGGCCCGAGGCGGTGGGGACGACGATCGTGTGGCCTCGCTTGGCGGGGCAGCGCGCGTCAACGTGGGCCGAGCAACGGCCAGACGATGCCCTGCAGGAACGGCCGATGGAACAGCAGCGGCAGCGGCAGCACGACCGCGAGGAGCGTGATCGCCCGCCCGAAGGGTCCACGCTGGCGCTCCACCTCCGTCAGCACACCGTGGATCGCGAAGTAGAGCAGGGGCCGGCCGTATCCCGCGCGCACGGGCAGGCTGATTGCGATCTCGTGCAGGAGACCTGAGAAGAGGAACGCGGCGAGGAGGGCGGCCCTTCGCCCCAGGTGGACAGCGAGTGGCCGGTACACCGCGACCGACGTCATCTCCGAGAAGGCGAGGTTCCAGCGCCGCGACCAGAACTCGCCGAGGCTCTCCGCGCGCCAGGGCGCGCGGAAGAGCGGTCCGACGTCCGCTCCCGCCGCGCGCCAAAGCCCGGCGAGAATGCCGAAGGCACCGAAATGCAGGAGGAAGCTGAGGGCGGGAAGGAGGAGAAGGGTGGCGGGGACGGCCGACGCAGTCAGGCGCCAGGTGAGATGCGCGAGGAGGAAGAGCGTCGTCCCGAGCCCCACGTCGGCGAAGCCGTTTTTCAGTAGCGTGGCCGTTCCCGAACGGCCCGGCTCCAGGCGCGCCACGAGAGCGGGGCGCATACCCGGCCAGAGCGTCGCGAAGGCCGCCCAACGCAAAGGCGGCAACCGCGTGCCGTCGCGCGCGCGGGCCTCGACGGAGACGAGCGCCTTCATCGCGAAGAAGAGGGCGCCGATGACGACCAGCATCCTCAGTCCCGCGGGCTCCGCGGCGGTGACGCGATGGGCGACACCGACGGAGAGGACGACCAGGGCCCAGGCGGCGGCGCGCGCGGCTCGGATCCACGGAGCACGCGTCACGAGAAAGGCCAGGACGAGCGTTCCCGCCGCCACGGCCAGGGCTCGGAGCGCAGAGTCCAGCTCGACCGGCAGGTACGCCCTCATCGCGAGAGGTTCGCCAGCAGCGCGGCGGCATAGGTGGCGCTCAGATACACGAAGAGCGACACCAGCGCCGCCTCCGCCGCCGAGAACCACCGACCCTTCGGGGCATCGGACCGGTCCAGGTATGCGAACTGAAGCACGAGGCGGACGCCCCAATACGTCGCGATGAAGCCGGCGACGGCGGTGGCAAGGCCGGAGCCGTCGAGGAGCCACCTGGGAGCAAGCAGGGACACGAGACCGAAGGCGATGTGGAATCCGAGGATGTAGCCCGCATACACCCAGAAGAGCTGGCGCAGCAGGGGCCGCAGCGCCGCCGTCTCCGTCTTCCACCGCAGGACGTACGGGATCGCGGTGCTGGCGGCGGCCAGCGCGAGCTGGCCCAGACCGGCGAGACGCACGGCGGACTCGAGGCTCATGCCCGCACGTAGGGAAGCCAGAACAGCACGGCGAGATCGAAGAGCAGGTGGCTCAGCAGCGCGGGGACCGCGCTCCCTGTCTTGAGCACGATCGCGCTCCAGAACGTTCCCGCGCCCAGCGCGGCCAGGAGGAGGAGCGGCACACCCATCGGCAGGTGCGCGAGCGCGAAGAGGGCGG
>QHVP01000352.1 GCA_003222295.1 Acidobacteriota bacterium
TCTGGCCGTTGACGGTGATGGTGTAGGTCATGCCCGAGATCTTGATCGCCTTCTTGCCGTCGTTGACGAGGGCCACGGTCAGGCGGTAGGGCTCGCCGGGCTTGACGTTGGGGGGGTTCATCGCGAACTCCAGGCGGCCGGAGAAGTCGGCCGACTTCTGCACGACGTCGGCCCCGTCGAAGCCGGACAGCCCGCCCTTCGATTTCTGCTCCGTTCCCACGACCGTGCGCCCGGCCACGAAGGTCCTGCGCGCGGCGATGCGCGCGGCGGCCGCGGCGGTGCGCCCTGCGGTGGCGGCGCTGTTGTGCGGATCCAGCTTCAGCACCTCGTCGTACATCGAAACGGCCGCATCGTAGTTGCGCGCGTCCGTTGCCGTCCTGGCCTGGGCCATCAGGTTGGCGACGGCGGCGGCGGTCTGCGGCGCGGGATTCGCAGCCGCGGGAGGCGGGGTGGCCACCGCCGCGGGCGGCGGTTTCTGACCCGCGGAGGCAGGGTCGCGGCGGCCACCCGCGGTGACGGCACCGGCGAACGCACGACCGTCACCGCCTCCGGGATCGGGGAGGGCGCGGCCACGGGCGCGGCCGCCTGCGTCGCCGGCGGCGCCGCCGCCTGGGTGAGGGGAGGCCTCGCGGCGACGACGGGTGGCGTGGCCTGGGAGGCGGGCGGCGTAGCCACGGGGCTCGCCTGCGCGGTCGGGGTCGAGGCCGGGCGCGTGAACCAGTAGGCCGCCAGTCCGAGAGCGAGGACGACGACGGCGGCGCCGGCGATGAGAGGGGCCTTGCTCGATCCGCTTCGTCGTGCCGCCGCGGGAGCGGGGACGGCGGCAGGACGCTCGACGCGCGCGCGCGCAGCCGGAGCTGCCGGACGCGCCGCCGCGGGCGCTTTCGCGGAGGGAGGGCGGGCCTCCGCAGGCGGACGCGCGGGTGCAGCCGGCGCCGCGGCCGACTTTGGCGCGGCGGCAGGCGGGGACGCCGCCCGCGGGGGAGCCGGTGCCGCGGCGGGAGGGGCGGGCACCGGCGGAGCGGGCGGACTGGCGAGCCGTCGATACATCACCGTCGCCGCGTCCACCGCGTCATCTTCTTTAATGGCCGGCGCGGCGGCTTTACCGGGCGGCGGTGGGGCGGGCTTTGCGGGCACCGGCGGTGCGGCCGCGTGGCCGACAGTCGGCGGGGCCACGTCGACCACCGTCGGCTCCATGTCCTCTTCGAACTCGGAGAACTCGGGCTCGGCGGGCGGCGGCGGAGCGGGCGCCCGCGGCGGGAGGGGCGGCGGCGCCATGGCCACCGTCGGCTCGACCTCGAAGTCCGGGAAGGCCCCGTGCTCCTCGGGCAGTTCCGCCGCCGGCGGCGGCGCCGGCGGGGCGGGGATCGGTGGCGGAAGCACGGCCGTCGGCTCGTCGATCTCGAGGTCCTCGGAAACGTCCAGGAGCGCGGAGGCCTCCGCGGGCGCATGTTCGACCACGGCGGGCGCGGCCGGCTCCATGATGTCCGACGAGGTCATGACCACCGTCGAATCGACGTCGCTCGCCTCGGTGTCGGCGGCGGGAGCCGTCTCCACCACCTCGGGCTCGTCGCCCAGGTACGCGGGCATTCCGAAGGCCATGGTGGCGCCGCTGTCGATGGGCGCCGTCGCCTCGCGGGAGGGCAGGGGAGGCGGCGTCGCCGCCTCCGGCTGCGGCGGCGGGGGGAGGATGCACTGGATGAGCACGGACCCTTCCTCCCCGGGAGGGCCGAGCCACAGGATGTCGCCGTTGCGGACGGCCGCTTCCTTCACCACGCGGTCGTCGTTGACGTACACGCCGTTCGGACTGTTCGTGTCGTAGACGGTCGCCCCGTTGAGGTCCACCCAGAGCCGGGCATGGATGGGGCTGACGCCCGGCGTATCGAGGACGAAGCCGCACGAAGGATCGCTGCCGATGAGGATGTTGTCGACCGCATCCTCGAGGACCAGCTTCCGGCCGGACAACGGCCCGGAGAGGACGTTGAGCGATGGACGCTTCTCGGCCATTCAGGGTCCTCGTGGAGCAAGGCGATTTTAGAGGGCAACCTCCGCGGAATCAACCGGCTGCGTGGAGCGTCGGGCCGCGGCGATCCCAGACGCGACGCCGGTATACTGGACCTGGCGGTGCCCCATGCGTCTCGACTCCGTGCGCGCGCTCAAGGCTCAGATCCTCGAGGAGGTGACGTCGGCCCCGGCCGCCGATCTCTCCGCCGGAGGCGTCTGGTCGATGACGGCGCGGCCCACCGAGGACGTCGATCCCGTCGCGCGCACGCTGGCCCTGGGCATCACCCGGCCCAATCCCGGGGACTATCGCCTGGCCCTGCGCATCCAGCGCCGCGGGCTCGAGAACACGCGTCAGGTCGACGGCATCCGCCGCAAGGCGCGCGGCGAGGTGGACGTGCGTTACGTCGGCCACGTCGTGAAGCAGGCACGGCCGTGGGAGCAGACGCGCAAGCGGCCGCTGCTCATCGGCCTCTCCGTGGGCCACTACAAGATCACGGCGGGCACGCTGGGCGCGTTCGTGCGCCTGCGGAAGGGCGGCACGCTGCGTGTCCTCTCCAACAACCACGTCCTCGCCGACGAGAACCGCGGCAAGGCCGGGGACGCCATCCTCCAGCCCGGCGCCTACGACGGCGGAAAGAGCCCGCGCGACCGCATGGGCACCCTGGACGGGTTCGTGAAGCTCAAGACGGCGGGGGTGAACCTCGTGGACTGTGCCCTGGCCGCTCTGGATCCGAAGGTCACGTACAAGGCGGCCGCGCTCACCGGCGTGGGCACATTGTCCGCCGCCGCCGCCCCGCCCGCGGACGAGCTCGATCTCGTCGAGAAGATCGGGCGCACCACGGGCCACACGCGCGGACGCGTCACCGCCTTCGAGCTCGACAACCTCGTGGTCGGCTACGACCAGGGCAATCTCCGCTTCGATGGCCAGATCGAGATCGAGGGCGCCTCGACCGAGCCCTTCAGCCAGGGTGGCGACAGCGGATCCTTGATCTTCACGTCGCTCGGCCACGAGGCGGCGGCGCTGCTCTTCGCGGGCGGCGATCAGGGCGGCAGCAACGGCAAGGGCCTGACCTTCGCGAACCCGATCGCGGCCGTGCTCGACCAGCTCAAGGCCGACCTGGCGACGCAATGAGCCACCGGTCCGCGCGGTGACCGGAGCCACCCTGGAGGAGGCGCGCGCGGCCAAGAAGAGGGTGCGCGAGGCCCTGGCCGATCGTCCCGAGGTCACGGGCATCGGCATCACGCGCCACGGCGACGGCTACGCGGTGAAGGTGGACCTGGTCCGGCCCTGCACCGCCGTGCCGCCCGAGATGGGCGGCGTCCCCGTCCACGCCGAGATCGTAGGGCAGGTCCGCAAGCGCTAGATGGACTGCGACTCCAGGGGGCCGGACCCGCGCGGCTCCATGGCGGCGCGGATCTCCTCGATCAGCTCGTCGCGGCTGAAGCTCGCCTTCCGGAACACCTTCCGCACGTTCCCCTGCAGGCGCAGGTGGTCTTCGGGGGTGATGTCCTTGGCCGTGAGCACGACCACGGGGATGGAGCGCCAGGCCTCGTTCTCGCGCAGATGGGCGATGAACTCGAAGCCGTCCATCTCCGGCATCATCAGGTCGAGGAGGATGAGCTCGGGCACGCTCTCGCGCACGCGATCCAGGGCGAGCCGGCCGTTCGCCGCCGCGCGCACCGTCCATCCGTCGTTGCCGAGGGTACGGACCATCATCTCGCGCGTATCGTCGTCGTCCTCCACGACCAGCACGCCCTCGGTGCCCTGGCGGTACCGCCGCACGCTGGCGGCCAGCCGCTCGCGGTCGATGGGCTTGGTGAGGTAGTCCGAGGCCCCCAGCGCGTAGCCGGTGCTGCGGTCGTCCGCCATCGTGATCATGATGACGGGGATGGCGGAGAGCTTGGGGTCCGCCTTGAGCTCCCGCAGCACGCTCCAGCCGTCCATGCCCGGCATCAGGACGTCGAGGGTGATGACGTGCGGGTGCGCCTCGCGGGCCACCCGTAGTCCGTCCACGCCTTCGGTGGCGGTGAGGACCCGGAAGCCTTCCTTCGACAGCGAGCGCACCATCAGCTCGCAGGCGCTGGGATCGTCGTCGATGACGAGCACGGTGCCCTTGCTGGGCCCTCCGGGATCGACGGCGGCCGCAGGCGGGGTGAAGCCGAGGCCCAGCGCCGCCGCCGTGGTGGGAACGATCGTGGCTTCCTTGACCGGCCGCGTCACCCGTGCGGGCAGCCGGACGGTGAAGACGGAGCCCTCCCCGGGAGTGCTCTCGACGGAGACGTCTCCGCCCATCATCTGGGCGAAGCGGCGGCAGATGACGAGGCCGAGGCCGGTGCCGCCGTATTTGCGTGACGTCGAGGCGTCGGCCTGGGAGAAGGCCTGGAACAGCTTGCCCAGCTGCTCCTCCGTCATCCCGATCCCGGTGTCCGTCACCCGGAACACCACCGTGTCGCCGTCATCCGCTTCCTCGCGCCGGACCTGGAGGCGGACGGTGCCGCCCGCCGTGAACTTCGACGCGTTCGAGAGCAGGTTGAACAGGATCTGGCGCACGCGCGTGACGTCGGCGTGCATGCCGTCGACGTCCGCCGGGCAATCCAGCTCCAGCACGTTCCCGTTCTTC
>QHVP01000350.1 GCA_003222295.1 Acidobacteriota bacterium
GGACGATCGAGGAGTACCTGCCCCGCATCACATGCCCCGTACTCGCCATCCAAGGCGAGGACGACGAATACGGGACGATGGCGCAGGTGGAGCGGATCGCGCGCGCGGTCCCGGGGGCGCAGATCCTTGAGCTTGCGAACTGCGGCCATTCGCCGCACCGGGACCGCGCAGAAGAGACCCTGGAAGCCATCCGCGGGTTCGTCGGGGGAGTCCTGATGGCAGACCGACCTGACCCCAACCTCTAGTCTGCTAACCTGGCCGATCGATTTTCTGTTGTTACGCCCCGACGAACTTCGTGACCTTCTTCTTGCCCTTCTCGAAGCGCTCCTGGACGTCTTCGGCCACGTCTTCGACCACGCGCCCGACGATCTTGCGGCCGTCCTTGAGGCGTGCCTCGACGTATTCGCCGGCTTCCTCCGCCATCTCACGGCCCTGCCGGAGCAGGGCTTCGCGCTCGCGCTGCAGCCGGCGCATCATCTTGCGGCGGGTGTTCCGTCCCGTGTCCGGGGCGAGGAGCAGTGCCACCGCGGCCCCGACCGTGCCGGCGACGAGTGCCACCGCGACGTGCCTCAGCTTGTACATGCCCGACCTCCTGTCGACAGCATGGCATACCCCAAGCGTTGTGCGCGCGCCAGTCATTCGATTGTCCGCCCCATTACGACGCGCAGCCGGCTCCGTGGCGACATCGAGGGTACGGGCAACAGGTCGCGCCGCAGGACGGTCTCGCGAGAATCTGATTGTACGTGATTTGCGTACGATGGTTTGCCCGGTGAAAGAGACGCGGAAGCGGCGGAGACCGTCCCGAACCATCGCGTACCTCGTGAGGCCCCAGCGGGCGATTTCGGCGGCGACACGGGGATCCTCGCGCGTGTCCTGACCAAGAACACGAGTGTACGCGATCTGAGTACAGTCGTTTGCCCCCCGGACGCATCCGCCCCCCGAGACCATCACGCCGCGCCCGCGCATCGAATCACCGCGGGGCTACAGGGTGCGGGCTACGGCGCGACGATCCCTGCCGCCTGGCGTGCCAGGTCGAGCAGCGCGTTCTCGATCCCTTCGAGGTTGGCCAGGATCGCGACGGCCACGCCGGCGTCGGGTTGCATGTAGAGGACCGTGCTCACCTGCGGCTGGCCGCCGACGTGGTACGCCTCGCGCTTTCCGCCCCGGTGGCCGACGACCCATCCCAGCCCGTAGCCGGTGGCGCGCCCGCCGCGCAGCTTCTGGGGGGTCAGCGCCATCTGCAGCGTCTCCGGCTTCAGGAGGAGGGCGCGCTGCAGGGCCGACGCGAAGCGCGCCACGTCTTCGACGTTCGCGACGAGCCCGCCGCCGGGCATGCGGTTGCTGGTGTCGGACAGCGGCGCGTTGAGGAGCGTGCCGTCCGGCCTCCTCCAGTAGCCTTCCGCACGATGGGGGATGATCGCGAGCACGTCGTCGTCGCGCGCGGACTCCATGCCCGCGGGCTCGAACACACCGGCCCGGAGCTGCTCCACGAAGGGCGCGCCGCCCGCCCCCTCCACCGCCGCCCCCAGCAGGGTGAACCCGTAGCTCGTGTACTGCGTGCTCGTGCCGGGCTCGAAGAGGAGGGCGTCGTCCTTGAACGGGGCCAGCGCCTCCGTGAGCGACCGGAAGCGCCGCGTGTTGTGGAACTCCTCGTCCGTCCAGTTGCGGATCCCCGACTGGTGGCTCAGGAGCTGGCGCGCGGTGATGGGCCACGGCTTGTCCGGGAAGGCGGGGACGTAGCGCTGGATGGGCGCGTCGAGATCCATCCGCCCCTGCTCCACGAGCCGGAGGACAGCGGCGGCGGTGATCGGCTTGGACACGGAGGCCAGCCGGTACACCGTGATCGGCGTCGCCGGCACCGTGTTCTCGACGTCCGAGAGCCCGTACCCCGCCGACCAGCGCAGCTCGCGATCGCGTACGACGCCGACGGAGAGGCCCGGCGCTCCCAGGCGGGGGAGGGCGGCCTGGATCGCAGTGTCGAGGGCGGCGGCCGGCGCGGCGGGCAGGTAGGCCAGGCCGGCAGTGACGAGCGGAGACGGGGACGGCGTCGGAGACGGCGAGGCGACGGGCGAGGGCGCGACGGGTGATGGGGAAGCCGGGGGGGACGGGCTGGCGGCCGATGNGGCAGGTACTCCTCGGTGATGAAGCTGATGCCGCGCCGGGAGAGCGCTTCCAGCTCGAACTTCTGGCCGCTCCTCACCATCTCCTGGATCTCCTTCTGCCAGCGCGCCTGCTTGAACCAGGGATAGGCCAGCATCTGCTTGGCCCGGTTGTTGTCGCCGTCGTCCATCTTGATGGCCACGTTGTTCGGGAGCTGGTACTTCTCCTTGTCGAAGGACGAGAGGCCGACGAAGCGCGCGTCGGGCACCGCCATCCGCATCGACTCGTAGGCGAGGTTGATCGAGCCCTGCTTCATGACGCTGTAGATGTAGAAGCCCCAGGGGTCGTTGTCCACCAGCACGTAGACGGGGAGCCTCAGCTCGCTGTGCAGCCGCTGCACGAGCCGCCGCACGCCCCGCGGCGGCTGGCCTCCGCCCTGCACGATGATGCAGTTGTTGCGCTTCCAGAACTTGTCCTCGTTGAAGCGCGTCCACACCGCGTCCTTCTCGATGAGCAGGACGTACTTGGCCTCGTGCTTGCGGAAGGTGATGACGTTCTCTTCGACGATCGACGGCACCGCCCAGCCCCCCGAGCCCATCCGCCTCAGGTCGATGGTGTCCCCGGTATCGGTGATGGTGATGGGGCCGACCATCGAGCCCTTGCGCGCGGCGAAGAGGTGCAGCTCCTCGCGCAAGGCGTCCACCGTGACCTCGAGGTCCTCGATGATCGGATCGGATTCGTCCTGCTCCTCGAACGTGTTCTGCTTCGTGTCGCCGATCGTGTGCTTGGTGACGTAATAGAGGTCGCGGATGCTGGTCGTCTTGCCCGACTCGATCAGCTCCTTGCAGGCGTCGCTGACCAGGAACGTCTGCATGAACTTCTTGGCCATCGACACGTTGAAGAAGTAGCGCTTCTGCTTCTGGCTGCCCAGCTCGACGAGGCGCTTCTTCTCGCTCCAGTTCACGTTGGCCAGGGAGCGGATCGGGATGTCGAGGGCCGGGTTCTTGCCCTGGCTCACCGTCTTCAGCACGCCCTCGGCGAGCTTCTCGATCTTGGCCGCGGTCTTCTTGGAGAGGGCGTCCTTGCGGGGCGCCATTATTCGTCCTCCGCCTCAGCGCCTGCTTTCGGCCTGGCCTTGGCCTCACGCGCTTCGACCGCCGCCGCCTTTTCCTCTTCCTTCATCTCCGCCGCCGTCACCTGGTGCGCCACCTTGAGGAACTCCCTCTTGATGGGGCCTGGCTTCCGGTCCGTGATCTTGCCGATCGCGGTCGCGACCTCCTCGATGTACAGCTCGAAGATGCCGCGGCGCTGGGCCTGGTAGTCGAGGGCCTTGCGCTTGCGGATGAAGGCGGCCAGCTTGCGGCCGCATTCCTGGGCCGCGAGCTGGATCTCCTTGATGATGTCCGGATAGTGGGCCACCGCCTCCTTGGACTCGCTGGTGAACGGCACCCAGACCGAGGCGATGTGGACGAGCAGGGCGATCGGTCCCACGGGCAGCGAGCCCTTGGGCTGGCTGAGCAGGTAGTTGCGCCAGTCCGTGCGCACGATGCCCTCGGTGATGCCGCAGGCGCCGCGCTGGAACAGGAGCGGCACGCGGTTGGCGAATCGGAAGAGCTCGATCGTCTTGTCCGCGGGCCAGCTCCCGCCGTAGGCGAGGCCCACCTCCACCTGGAACGGGTTGCCGCGGTAAACCTTCGGCGGGCGGGTCACGGTGGCGATGAAATAGTTGTGGCCCTTGATCTTCTCGGCGCCTTCCTCGCGCGGGGCGTCGGGCACCGCTTCCGGCGGAGGCGCCGGCGCGGCCTTGCCCGAAGCCTTCTCCGCCGCCGCCCCCTTCGCAGCCTTCTTCGTCAGCTTCATGGCGGCCGCGTCCAGGTCGAGCTGGGCGTTCTCGTCGCCGCTCTCGCCCTCGCTCTCGATCACGCTCAGGAAGCTGACGAGCCCCTTGCGCATGAGCTCGTCCCCGATCGGGCTGAGGCAGTTGGTGGGGGGGCTCATGAGCCGGGAGGCGGCGATGGCCTTGTGCAGCTCCTCTGCCATCGCGCGGTTCTCTCCGAGGACGCGCGGCCTCACGCCCTTCTTGCCCCAGGGCACCTTGGCCAGGATGTCGCCCGCGGCCGACGGCGACACGCGGCTGAACGCCGTCTGCAGGAAGCCGCGCACGTCGTGGCTCTTGGACTCCCGTGCCATCAGCATCAGCGCCCCCAGCTCGACGCCGTGCGGATGCGGCTTGATCTCGAGCGCCTCCTTGGGCAGCTCGGTGGTCGCACGCGGGAAGGTCAGCGTCTCGTTGCCGGGCTTGTCCGTGCCCGCGCGCTGGCCAGGGCGGTGTGCTCGACGTAGCGGTTGACGAAGCGCTGGCCCTGTTGCCAGTTCGCGACGATCTCGAGCTCGACGCGGGTGCCGTGGTCCTGATGCCATTGCGCGAGCGTGTCGTCGTGGGTCACGACCGGCTCGTTCTTGCGCGTATCGAGCTGGATGTCGAAGACGTGGGTCGCCTTGCCCTTGCCCACGCGGCTGGTGACGCGGATCGGCTTGCCCGTGGTGAGCTGCCCGTACATGGCGGCCGCGGAGATCCCGATGCCCTGCTGTCCGCGCGCCTGCTTGTAGCGATGGAACTTCGATCCGTAGAGGAGCTTTCCGAAGATCTTCGGCACCTGGGCCTTGACGATGCCGGGGCCGTTGTCCTGGACGATCACGAGGAAGCGGCCTTCGCCCTTGGTGAGCTCGGCGTCCTTGGGTTTCGCCGCCTCGAGAGTGAGGTCGTGGACCTCGACGTGCAGCTCGGGGAGGATGCCGGCCTCCTCGCAGGCGTCGAGCGAGTTGTCGACGGCTTCCTTGATGGTGGTGAGGAGCGCCTTCGAGGGGTTGTCGAAC
>QHVP01000353.1 GCA_003222295.1 Acidobacteriota bacterium
GCCCTTCGCGTCGCGGATTCCCAGACGCGCGACGAGCAGCGCCAGCACATAGCAGACGGCGAGGGTCCGTGCGACCTCGGCCAGCACCTTCCACAGCGCCGGCTTCATCATGGCGGCCACGACTTCGGGGTTGCGGGGGTGCAGGTCCACGATCTGCTGCGCGAAGAGCCGGTAGTAGAACGAGCTCAGGACGAAGGCCGCAACCGCCGCCACCAGCACGGCCAGATGGTTCACTCGCCGCATCTCGGACTCTTAAGTCCGCGCGATCGCGGCGGCCACCGCCTGCCGGCTCACGCGCAGGCTGTCGAGGGGCGTGCTCCCTACCGTGTAGTCCTGCTCGACGTAGTAGTACTTGACCCCCGCCTTCTCGGCGGCGGCGAAGAACCGGCGGTAATCGATCTCTCCGGCGCCGACCTCCTTGAACGCCTCGTGCGGGACCTTGCCCTCGTCGTACTGCACGGGCGTGCCGCGGGCCTTGTCCTTCAAGTGCACGAGGGGAACGCGGCCGGCGTGGGTCTCCACCATCTTGACCGGGTCCACGCCGGCGATGCTCGCCCAGAAGGTATCCAGCTCCAGAGAGAGGAGGTCGCGCGGCGTCTCCCCGAGGAGGACATCGATCGGCCGCACGCCGCCGATCGCCTCGTACTCGAACGCGTGGGCGTGGTAGGCGAGACCCAGGCCCGCCTTGCGGCAGGCCTCCCCCGCCTTGGCCAGCTTCGCCGCGAGGTCACGGTAGACGTCGATACCGCCGCGCTCGGCCTTCATCAAGTACACGATCACGAGGTACTCGAGGCCGCGGGCCTTCGCCTCGTCGACGGCGTTCGTCCATCGGTAGTCTTCCGGCACGAGCTCACCGGAGCCCACCCAGGCCTGGCGGTTGCCGGTCACGAGGTAGGTGGGCGCGTAAGCGCTCGCCTCCCGCAGTCCGGCCGCCTTGGCGGCGGCATCCAGCGGCGGGCGCAGACCGCTCTCGATGTAGCGGTAGCCGAGCCCGGCGATGGCCTTGAGGGTGCCGGCGGCGTCCGCCTGCATCTGGTCCCGGACCGTGTAAAGGGCGACCCCGAGCCGGTCCAGAACACCGGCGGAAGCGGCCTCGGCCGCGCGCGCGCGCAGCCATTCCGGAGCGAGGCCGGCGGCCAGGCCCACGGCGGACGACTTCAAGAAGAATCGACGAGTGGCGGCGTGGTCAACCATGATGTGCCTCGAAAAGGAAGACGCTTGCATTCTGGAACACCCGCGGCGCGGCGGCAAGACGCTCTCCGCTTCCTGCGCGTCACGGCTTCAGCATCACCTTGACCACCGGCTCCGGCCGGTTGCTCAGCAGGTCGAACGCCTTCTCGAACTCCCGCAGGCGCAGGGTGTGTGTGATCAAAGCCCGCACGTCGAGCTTGCCCGACTCGATGATGCGTAGCGCCTGCTCGAAGCTGTCCGTCGTGTAGGCGAACACGCCGTCGACGCGCAGGTGCTTGAGGGCGAAGACGTCGGAGTCCAGGAACGCCCGGCGGCCGCCACCGGCAATGCCCGAGAGGATGACCGCGCCACCGCGCCGCACGAGGTCGAGAGCCAGCGTCACCGCGGTCTCGCTCCCCGCGGCCTCGAGGACCACGTCCGCGCCGGGGCCCCCGGTCATCTCCCGAATCCTCGCCGCGGGGTCGTCCACCACGGTCAGGTATTCGGTGGCTCCCATCCTGCGGGCCAGCCCTTCGTTCCCGCGGTCGCGGCCGACGGCCACCAGCCGCGCCGGCCGCGCCATCGCGGCCCAGCCCACCGCCAGCAGGCCGATGGTTCCCGGCCCCACCACCACCACCGTATCTTCCCTCTGGATGCGCGCGCGCCGGCCACCGTGGACGACGCAGGCGAAGGGCTCGACCATTGCCGCCGCCTCGAACGGCAGGGCCTTGGCGAAGGGATGGGCGAGGTCCGCCCGCACCGCGACGTACTCGGCGAAGGCACCGGGGAGGGTGAACCCCAGCTCGCTGTAGGACGCGCAGAGGTTCGTCTCCCCGCGGCTGCACCAGGCGCAGGTGCGGCAGAAGTTGTGGCCCTCCACCGCGACGCGGTCGCCCACCGCGATGCGCTTGACGCCGGAGCCGACTCGCTCCACCGTCCCGCACCACTCGTGGCCGGGGATGATCGGATACTTGACGTAGGGCTGCGGACGCGTCCCCTTCATCACCTCGACGTCGCTCATGCAGACGCCGGCGAGGGCGACCTTGACGAGGATCTCGCCGTTGCCAACCACCGGATCGGCCTCGTCGCCGAATCGCGCGCGGTTCGGCCTGCGGATGACGACCGCCTTCATGGCACCTCCCTGACCGGCCGCCACGGCTGAGGGGACCGCGCCCGAAGGATGGCGCGGCCGGCGCGCGATGGGACCTGCCTTTCGGCAGGTGACAGCCTTCGGCCTCCCGCTTAGCGTGACGTCACGAAGACAGATCCGAGGCGAGGAGGAAGCATGAGCGCACGCCAGACGTGGTGCCGGTCCTTGAGCGCGGTGGCCTTGGCCGTGGGCCTGGCCCTGCTTGGCGCCCCCGTGGTCGAGGCGCAGCAGACGACCGGCTCCCTCCTGGGCACGGTCTCGGACACGGGCGGAGGCGCCATTGCGGGGGCCACGGTCACCGCGACGCAGCGCGACACGGGTTTCGTCCGCGCCGGCAAGACCGATTCCGCGGGAGCCTTCCGCTTCCCCAACGTGCCCCTGGGCCGCTACGAAGTCAGGGTCGAGCGCGACGGGTTCAAGACGAAGGTGGTGGGCCCGGTGACGCTGGTGGTGGACCAGAAGGTCCGCACGGACGTCGTGCTCGAGGTGGGCCAGCTCAAGGAGACGGTCGAGGTCTCGGGCTCGGCCACGCTGCTCCAGACCGACCAGCCCGACGTCAACCAGATCGTGCAGGAGAAGGAGATCAAGGCCCTGCCCCTCAACGGCCGCGACTTCTTCTCCCTGCTCCTGCTCAGCAACGGCGTGCAGGACACCTCGAACGACCAGGGCGGCGCCACCACCAACGTCACCTTCTCCGTCAACGGCGCTCGTCCGGAGGCCAACTCGGTGACCCTCGACGGCGTGCAGATGGCTTCCGTCCGCGAGTCGGACGTGGACCTGCGGCCCAACGTGGACGCGATCTCCGAGTTCAAGGTCCTGACCTCGGTCTTCTCCGCCGAGTACGGCCACACCGCGGGCGGCGTCATCTCCATCCAGACCAAGAGCGGGACCAACGCCGTGCACGGCAGCGTCTTCGAGTTCCATCGCAACGACGCCCTCAACGCCGCCAACTACTTCCGCAATCCCGTCGATCCCAAGAAGGCGCCCCTGAAGCAGAACCAGTTCGGGTTCACGCTGGGCGGCCCCTTGCGCAAGGACAAGACCTTCTTCTTCGTCGACTACCAGGGCGAGACCGTGCGCAAGGTGACCGAGGCCTTCGCGCGCGTGCCCGAGGAGCCTTTCCGCCGCGGCGACTTCTCCTCGCTCCTGCCCGGCACCGTGATCTACGACCCCGCCACCGGCGGCACGCAGCCTTTCCCCAACAACGTCATCCCGCGCGAGCGCTGGGACCGCTTCGGCTGGACCCTCCTCAACATGCTGGACCTGCCCAACCTCCCGAACGACTATCCGCTGGGGAACTACTTCGTGCGACAGCAGCACCGCATCGATGGCCACGAGGGCGGGTTCCGCATCGACCACACGATCTCCAACGCCGACCGCATGTTCCTGCGCTTCCGGATGAACAACAGCCACCTCTTCACCAGCGATGCCATGTCGCGGCCGGACGGGCCCCTGCCCGGGCTGGCCCTCGGCGTCAACGATGACAGCCGCGGCATCGTCCAGGGGGGCACCCACGCCGACCGCAACTACAACGCCGTCCTCTCCCACATCCACCTCTTCGGCGCCCGTGTGGTCAACGAGGCGCGCGTCGGCTTCCACCGCTATGAGCTGGACGTCGAGTCCAACGCCCAGGGGCGCAACCTGGCCGAAGCCAACGGCCTGCGCGGCGTGAACCGCGACGCCCTCTCCTCGGGGCTGCCGATGCTCTACCTCGACGGGTACTACACCAACTTCGGAGGGGACGACTGGAAGCCGCTGTACTTCCGCAACACCTTCTGGCAGCTCAACGACACGCTCACCTACAGCGCCGGAGGGCACACGCTGAAGTTCGGAGCGGAGTACCGGCGCCGGCGGGAAGACGATTACTTCGCCGTGTTCCCGGCGGGGGCGTTCTACGTCGGCACCTACGCCACCTCGCAGCAGCTCTCCTGGTCCCAGGGCAACGAGCTGGCCTCCCTGCTCCTCGGCTATCCCAGCTTCGGCTACCTCGGGCGCCGCTTCGGCTCCCCCGTGCTCGACGACCGCCAGTACGCCGCCTTCGTGCAGGACGATTGGAAGGTCAACAGCCGGCTCACGTTGAACCTGGGCCTGCGCTACGACTACGCCACGCCGTTCTTCAGCCCGACGAACGAGCTGTCGATGTTCGACCTCGACCGGGGCCAGATCGTGACCGCGGGGCAAAACGGCGTCTCACGCTACATCGTCAACCCGGACCGCAACGACTTCGCTCCTCGCGTCGGCCTCGCGTATCAGCTCAACCCGAAGACGACGCTGCGCACGGGCTTCGGCGTCTTCTATTCACCGGAGACGGCCAAGCGCGACGACGTCCGGCACAACCCGCCCTTCTATCGGCAGGCCACCTTCTACGACCAGT
Source organism: Acidobacteriota bacterium (assembly GCA_003222295.1). Lineage (GTDB taxonomy): Bacteria > Acidobacteriota > Vicinamibacteria > Fen-336 > Fen-336 > AA29. The sequence goes on from QHVP01000353.1 coordinate 4,695, forward strand.
GGAAGTCCTCCGACCCGGACCCGCCCCCGCTGCCCGACTCGGGTCCCCACCCGACCGGCTACGACGTCAAGACGGTGGACAAGGACCTCAAGACCGGCTACTCGCGGCGTGCTCTTCGAGGCGGCCTATGTCGGCTCCCAGGGACATCGCCTGCCCTTCGTGGTCAACGTCAACCAGGCTCGACCGGACGGCACGCCCGCTCCCTTCCCCGGCATCGGCAAGGTGCAGGCCATCCAGGCCATCGGGGACTCGGACTATCACTCGGGCCAGTTCAAGCTCGAGAAGCGCTTCGGCGAGGGGCTGTTCCTTCTCGCCTCCTACACCTGGTCCCGATCGCTCGACACGGTGAGCTCGGCCCTGTTCGACTCCCAATTCACGGGAGGCGTCCAGAACATCTTCGACGTGAAGCTCAACCGCGGCCCTTCCGACTGGGACGTGCCGCACCGGTTCTCGCTCAGCTACGTCTACGACCTGCCTTACGGCAAGCGGGGCCGCTCCGGCTCCGGTGGCGGCGGGGGCCTGCTCGAGACGGTCTTCGGCAACTGGCAGGTGAGCGGCCTGTTCGTGGCGCGTTCGGGCACGCCCGGCACGGTGACGGTCGGAAGCTCCATCCCCGGCGGCGATGCGCGACCCGACCTGCTCCACGACCCCAACCTCCCCGGCTCGGAGCGGAGCGTCGATCATTGGTTCGACACCACCGCCTTCGCGGCCGACCGCGGGCCCGACGGCAAGCTCCGGCCCGGGGACGCCGGCCGCAACATCATCCGTGGGCCCGCCTACGTGAACCTGGACATGGGGCTCACCAAGTTCATCCCGGTCAAGAACGACATGCGCGTGCAGCTCCGCGTGGAGGCCTTCAACCTCACCAACACCCCCCACTTCGCGCTGCCCGTGCTCAGGATGAGTGACCCGGCCTTCGGCAAGATCACGCACACCCGGAACTCCACGAACTTCGGGTCTACCGCGACCTCGTTCGCGAACCGGATGATCCAGCTCGCGGTGAAGCTGGAGTTCTAGTCACCGGGGGCTTCCAGCACGACCTCGATGCCGTCCCCGGGACGGCTCGTGAGGGTCAGGCGGCCGCCGATCTGCTCCGCCCGCTCGCGCATGCTGGTCAGACCGAAGCCGTCGTGGGCGCGGCCGGCCGGCGGGTCCGGATCGAACCCCCGGCCGTGGTCGCGCACCCGCAGCTCGATCCGGTCGGGGGCAAACGAGAGCACCATCTCCACACGACCGCTCCCTGCGTGCTTGAGGGCATTGGTCAAGGCTTCCTGGCCGATGCGGAACACGTTGCGCTCCGCTTGTCGCCCCAGGCGGCGCGGTGTCCCTCTCACCTCGAAGGCCGCCTGGACTGGCGTGTCGCGCGTCAGCTCCTGCACCATCGACTGCAGAGCTGCGGGCAGGTCGCCGTCTCGAAGCGACTCCGGCTGCAAGTCCCACACCGACCCGCGTGCCTCGGCCAGGCTGCTCGCGACCAGTCGCCCGATCGCATCGAGATGCCGGCGGGCCATCTCCCCCGGCGGGGGCACCTCCCGGCCCACGGCCCCCGCGTGCAGGGCGATCCCGGCCAGTCCCTGGGCCAGGCTGTCGTGGAGCTCGCGGGCCATGCGGTTCCGCTCGGCCATCACCGTCGCGAACCGGGCCTCCATCCGGGCCAGGCGCAGCCGATGCACGCTCCAGGCGGCCAGGAGGAGCGCGGCCAGGACGAGGGCCTGGAACGAGCGCGTCTGATGGAAGCGGGGCAGGAGATCGAACTCGAAGGAGGCGCCGTCCTCGTTCCACACCCCGTCGTTGTTGGCGGCGGTGACACGGAAGCGATAGTGGCCGGGAGGAAGGTTCGTGTAGTAGGCCGCGCGCCGGTCGTGGGCGGCCGTCCAGGCCTGGTCGAAGCCCTCCAGGATGTACCGGAAGAGCACCTTCTCCGGCGAGAGGAAGCTCAGCGCCGTGTAGTGGAACTCGAACTTCTCGTGGCCGGGAGCGACGCGGGCGCCCTTCTCGAGGGGCGCCGGATCGTCGTCGCTCAGCACGCGCTCGATGACGACCGGCGGCGGCAGGGCGTTGGTCTCCAGCCGATGGGGATCGATGACGGCGACGCCCTTGGTGGTCGCGAACCACAGCCGGCCGTCCGCGGTCCGGGCCGCCGCGGGCTGGATGTAGGCCGGGTTGTAGTCGGAGCTCTCCATCCCGTCCGCGACGCCGTAGACCGTGAACGGGACGGAAGAGGGCGGCGCCCCCGAGTGGGACTCGAGGTCCTGCTTGCGGACCCGGACGATGCCGCGGCGGCCGTTCATCCACAGGAACCCGGCGTCGTCTTCGAGGACCTGCGAGACGACGCCGCCCCCGAGGACACCCGGCCCCGCGAAGCTCGTGAGACGTCCGTCCCGAAGCCGGCACAGGCCGCCGATGGTCGCGATCCACAGCGCGCCCTGGGCGTCTTCGTACACCGAGTGGACGGTGTCGTCGGGCAGCCCGTCCTTCTCGGTGTAAAGCGTGTAATGGCCGTCCTGGAAGCGGCCCAGGCCCTCGACGGTCCCGAACCAGAGCGCGCCTTTCCGGTCTCGTGTCACCGAGAACCGGTACTGGCCGCGGTCGGCGGCCCCTTCGTAGGGGAGGAACCGGCCGTTGTCGAACCACAGCAGCGGCCGATCGCCGATGCCCACCAGCAGGCGCCCCCGGGAGTCCTCGCCCAGCACGGACACGAAGCGGCCCTCCCCTTCCACGTCGGTGCGGAAGGTGGTGATCCGCTCCTTCTCGATGCGGCTCACGTACCCGTCGCCACCCGCCCACAGGCGACCCCCGCCGTCCTCGAACAGCGGACCGATGTAGTCGCTGCCGAGGCCGTCGCGCGCAGTGAAGACGCGGATCCGGCCCTGCTTGATCCGATCGAGGCCGCCGCCGTCGGTACCCACCCAGACGCTGTCGTCTCGCGTTCGCAGCAGGGAATTGACGGCGTCGTGGGAGAGGCCGTCGCGCATCGTGTAGCTGGTGAACGGGACGTCCTTGAGCCGGTTGAGACCCCGTTGCGTGCCCACCCAGAGGCTGCCCTCCCGGTCTTCGTGGAGGCAGGTCACGTGGTCGTTGGACAGGCCGTCACGGCTGGTGAAAGGCACGAAGCTCTCGCCGCTCATCCGCAGCAGCCCCTGGCCGAGCGTCCCGATCCAGAGGTTTCCGTGGCGGTCCTCCCGGATGATCCGGGCGGCGTCGGCGGGGAACCCGTTCTTGCGGGTGAAGTTGGTGACCGCGCCGTCCTTGATGCGCGTGAGGCCGCCGCGCGTGCCGACCCAGATCGTCCCCGCGCGGTCCTCGAAGATCGAGTAGACGAACGGATGAGGCAGGGCCGCGCCCGCGTCGTAACGCACGAGCTTCGAGCCTTGCAGCATCGCCAGGCCCTCCGTCGTGCCGAACCAGAGGTTGCCTCGGCGGTCCTGGAGGATGGCGGTGACGGTGTGGCCGGGCGAGACGGGCTCCTCGTCGGCGACGCGCTGGCCGCCGCGGAACCGCCGGAGGCCACCTCCACTCGTCCCGACCCACAGGCTGCCGTCGGCCGCTTCGTGGAGGGAACGGACGTACTTGAGCGAGCGGTCGCTGGACGGGGATGGCGGCTGGAAGGGGCGGATGACCCCGTGCTCCAGCCGCGCCACCCCTCCGGCCGCGGTCCCGATCCAGAGGGCCCCGTCGCGGCCCTGGCTCAGGGCAAGGATCCTCGCGTCCTTGAGGCCGGGGGTATTGCCGGGATCGAAGACGGTGAAGCGCACTCCGTCGAAGCGGAAGAGCCCGCCCAGGCTGCCGATCCAGAGGTAGCCGTCGCGCGTCTGGGTGACGGCCTGGACGAACTCCTGGGGCAGGCCGTCGCTCGCGAGCCAGACGTCGTGTCCGTAGCGGTTGGGCGGCCGCGACGGGTCGAGCGCAAGCAGCGAGGACGCGCCGAGCCAGACGACGACGGCGGCGCCGGCTCCCGTCCGGAGGGAAGAGGCGGACCCTCCCATGCGCGGGATGATAACCCTTGCCCCGCGGAATAGAATCGGGCTGCGCCGTGGCACACGGGATCCCAATCCGGGTCCTCGTCGTGGACGACCATCCGCTCGTGCGGAAGGGGGTGGTGGCGGTGGTGGCCGCCGAGAGCGACATGGCGGTGGTGGGAGAGGCCGGAGACGGACGGCAGGCGGTGGCGCTGTTCCGGCAGGTTCGGCCCGACGTCGCCCTCATCGACCTCGGCCTGCCGCTGCTGGACGGGATCGGAGCCATGGAGGCCATCCGCTCGGAGTTCCCCGGCAGCCGCTTCATCGCCCTGACCGTCTACCAGGGCGACGAGGACATCCACCGGGCCCTGCAGGCCGGTGCCCAGGCCTACCTTCTCAAGAACGCGCCGTCCTCCCAGCTCGTGGCGGCCATCCGGGCCGTCCATGCCGGCCTGCGCAAGATTCCCCCGGAAGTGGCGAGCCTGGTCTCGGACCGGGGCCCGGGGCCGGGCCTGACCGCGCGCGAGATCGAGGTGCTGAGGCTCGTGGCCAAGGGGCGCACCAACCTCGAGATCGCGGAGGAGCTGCGGATCACTCGCGGGACGGCCAAGTGGTTCGTGAGCAGCATCCTCTCCAAGCTCGGCGTGGACGACCGCACGGAGGCGGTGACCATGGCGCTCGAGCGCGGCATCCTGCACTAGAACGCCGGCCGCGCCCCGGGTTCGTGAACGGATCGCTGGCGCTCAGCCCCCCGCGATCGCGCCGAGAATCACGAGCGGCTCCGACCCTCGCGCCACCGCGTCCGGCAGCGGCGCGTCGGTGGGATCGTGCGAGA
>QHVP01000349.1 GCA_003222295.1 Acidobacteriota bacterium
TCAATCTCCTTTTCCATCGCCACCGGGGCCCGGCGCCGGCTCCCGTCCTTCCGCGGCCAGCCGCTCCAGGCGCCGCGATTCGTCGATGACACGCTCGAACACGCGCCTGACCGCCATGGGATCGAGGGGCCCGGGATTGTCGCGCATCACGCGCTCCAGGATCCAGGCCTCGCGCTCCGGCGAGTACACGGGCAGACCCAGGCGCCGCTTGATGCGGCCGATCTCGACCGCACAGGCGGACCGGCTGTTGAGCAGGCTCATCAGCTGGCCGTCGATGAGGTCGATGCGGCGGCGCCACTGGTCGATCTCGTCGTCTACATCGCGCTCTTGAGCCATCGCACCTGACCCGCCACGTCGCCTTGCGGGTGCTCCTCCAGGAAGCGCACCAGCGCGCTGCCCACGACCACGCCATCCGCGACCTCCGCCGCCGCCTTGACCTGCTCGGGCGTGGAGAGCCCGAAGCCGAGCACGACCGGCTCCGCGGTCAGCGCCTGGATCCGCCGCACGAGCGGCGCCCCCTCCCCCGAGATCGCGTCGCGCTCGCCGGTGACGCCGGTGCGGCTCACCGCGTAGACGAAGCCGCGGGAGGCGGCGGCCACGCGCCGCAGCCGCTCGTCGGGACTGGTGGGCGCGGCCAGGAAGACGGTATCGAGACCCGTGCGCCGCGCGTGCTCGATCCACCCGTCCGCCTCCTCCGGCGGCAGGTCCGTGACCAGGACGCCGTCCGCGCCGGCGGCCAGGGCGTCGCGCGACAGCGCGTCGAGCCCGTAGCGGAGCAGCGGGTTGAAGTAGCTGAAGAGGAGCAGGGGCAGGTCGCAGCGCGCACGGATCCGGCGTACCGCCTCCAGCACGCCCGGGAGCCGCGTGCCCGCGCGCAGCGCGCGATCGCTGGCCCGCTGGATGACGGGACCGTCGGCCAGCGGATCCGAGAACGGCACGCCGAGCTCGAGGACGTCCACGCCCGCGTCGTCGAAGGCGAGGGCCACCTCGACCGTGCGGTCGAGCGAGGGATCGCCGGCGGTCACGAAGGCCACGAAGGCCTTCTTCTCCGCCCGCTTCACCGCGCCGAGGCGCTCGGAGATACGGCTCATGACCGGCCTCTCTCCTCGACTATCCCGAGGTCCTTGTCGCCGCGGCCGCTGAGGTTCAGGAGCACGAGCCGGCCGCCGAGCGAGGCCTTCTCGCGCACGACCCAGGCCAGCGCGTGCGAGGACTCCAGGGCGGGGATGATCCCTTCGATCTCCGAAAGCAGGTGGAACGCGCGCAGCGCTTCGTCGTCGCTGGCCACGTCGTAGCGCACGCGGCCCTCGTCGCGCAGCCAGGCGTGCTCGGGTCCGATCGCGGGATAGTCCAGGCCCGCGGACACGGAGTGCGTGGGCAGGACGTTGCCCGCGTCATCCTGGAGCAGGTACGTGCGCGTGCCGTGGAGAACGCCCGGGCCCGCGCCTTCCCCCAGGAAGCGCGCGGCCCTGCAATGAGGAAACGCGCGGCATGATCGCCGGGCCGCGGAGAGTGGCCGCCCGCCTCCACCCCGACCATCGCGACGGGATCGGCGAGGAACGCGTAGAACAGGCCGATGGCGTTGGAGCCGCCGCCGACGCAGGCCACCAGGACGTCGGGCAAGCCGCCGGCCTGACCGAGGATCTGCGCGCGCGCCTCGTCGCCGATGACGGCCTGGAAATCGCGCACCATCATCGGGTACGGATGGGCGCCGAGGACCGAGCCCAGCAGGTAGTGCGTGGTGCGCACGTGGGTCGACCAGTCGCGCATGGCCTCGTTGATCGCGTCCTTCAGCGTGCGCGCGCCGCTGTCGACGCCGCGCACCTCCGCCCCGAGCAGGCGCATGCGATGGACGTTGGGGGCCTGGCGGCCCATGTCCTCCGTGCCCATGTAGACGACGCACTCCAGACCGAGCAGCGCGCACACGGTAGCGGTCGCGACCCCGTGCTGGCCGGCACCGGTCTCCGCCACCACGCGGGTCTTGCCCATCCGCTTCACGAGCAGGCCCTGGCCCATCGCGTTGTTGATCTTGTGCGCGCCGGTGTGGCACAGGTCCTCGCGCTTGAGCCAGAGGCGGCAGCCCAGCTTCTCCGAGAGCCGGCGCGCCTCCGTCAGCGGCGTGGGCCGGCCCACGAAGTCACGCAATCGCGCCGCCAGCTCGGTCCGGAAGGCCGGATCTCGGCGCGCACCTTCGTAGGCTGCCTCCAGCTCGCGCAGCGGCTCCATCAGGATCTCGGGGACGAACCGGCCACCGTACGGCCCGAAGCGCCCGGCCTCGTCCGGCCTCATCGCCGTCCCCTCACCGCGTCCATGAACGCGCGCACCTTGGCCGGGTCCTTCTTTCCGGGGGCGGACTCCACACCGCTGGAGACGTCGACGCCGTCCGGCCGCACCGTCGCGATCGCCTCCCCGACGTTTTCGGCGGTGAGCCCACCGGCCAGGAGGACGTACGACGTTCCCTCGCGCACCGGGCGGATGAGCGACCAGTCGAACGTGCGACCGGTCCCTCCCGGCGCGTCGCCGTCCACGCGCGTGTCGAGCAGGAGCGCGGCGGCCGTGCCGTCGTAGCGGAGCGCGTCCTCGGGGCGGAAGCCGGGACCGACCCGCACGGCCTTGACGGCGCGGCGGGGCGCGCGGGCCACCACCTCCGGCGGCTCGCTCCCGTGGAGCTGGACCACGTCGAGGCCGACCTCGTCCGCCACGCCGCGCATCTCTTCCGGTGTCGCGTCCACGAACACGCCGACGCGCAGCACGAACGGGGGCAGGGTGGCGGCGATGGCGCGCGCGGTCGCGGCGTCGACGGCCCGCGGGCTCTTCGGCCAGAAGACGAAGCCGACGGCGTCCGCGCCCGCGGCCACCGCGACCTGCGCGTCCTCCGCGGTCGTGATGCCGCAGATCTTCACGGTCACGCGCCCCGATCCCCGCGGCGCGGACGAGCGGGGGACGGCGCAGCCTTCCATGAGCTGCTCCAGGGCGGCCCCGGGATCGTCGGCCAGCATCAGGTGCTCGCCGACGAGGAAGGCGTCGAACCCGGCGTCGCGCAGGCGCCGGATCTCGCCCGGGCCGCGCAGGCCGCTCTCCGCCACCGCGATGACGTCGTCCGGGATGTGCTCGATGAGATCGAGCGAGGTCTGGAGGTCGACGGCGAGCGTGCTGAGGTTGCGGTTGTTGACGCCGATGA
>QHVP01000356.1:0-18924 GCA_003222295.1 Acidobacteriota bacterium
ATACGGAGGCGCGGATCCGGGTCGCGCCCGACGGCAAGGGAATCGCGGAGGGCGATCTCAACTGGATCGTGTCCCCCTACGACGAGTTCGCGATCGAGGAGGCCCTCCGCATCAAGGAGAAGAAGGGTAGCGAGGTCGTCCTGGTCACCCTCGGGCCCGAGCGCGCTCAGTCCGCGTTGCGCAGCGGCCTGGCCATGGGCGCGGACTCCGCCCTTCACCTGAAGGACCCCTTGTTCGAGCAACTCGACACCCTGGGCACGGCCTGGGCGCTGGCGGCGGCGATCCGTCCTCTGGCGCCGGACCTGATCCTCACCGGCCAGCAGGGGGTGGGGGGCGACCACAGCCAGATCCCCGGGCTGCTGGCGGAGATCCTGGACCTGCCGCAGGTGACGATGGCCGTGAAGATGGAGGTCGGAGAGGGCAAGGCCACGGTGGAGCGCGAGATCGAAGGCGCGCACGAGGTCTGGGAGACGTCGCTGCCCGCGGTGATCTCGGCGCAGAAGGGCCTCAACGAGCCGCGCTACGCGAGCCTCAAGGGCATCATGGCGGCCAAGAAGAAGACGATCGAGGCCCGGGACGCGGCCGCTCTCGGCCTCAGGCCCGAGGACCTCGAGCCGAAGACGAAGGTGGTGGGGCTGGAGCTGCCGGCGGCGCGGCCCGGCGTGAAGATGATCCCGGGGGACGCCGACGCGCAGGTGAAGGAGCTGTTGCGGCTGCTCCACGAAGAGGCGAAGGTACTCTGATGGCCACCATCGTCACGTTCGCGGAGGTCCGGGAGGGCAAGGTCCGGCGGCCGTCGCTGGAAGCGGTGTCGGAAGCTCGCCGGTTGGCGGGACCGCTGGGAGCCACCGTCCAATCGGTCTTGATCGGCCAGGGCGTGGCCCCCTTGGCGGCCGAAGTCGCATCCTACGGCGCGGACCGCGTGCACGTGTTCGACGACGCGGAGCTCGCCTCGTACGCCACCGAGTCCTTCGCGCGTGCCCTGGCCCAGGTCATCGTTCAAGAAAAGCCGGCGGTAGTGCTGATCCCATACACCGCGATGGGCAAGGACGTGGCGCCGCGAGTGGCCGCGCGCGTCGGCGCCGGCCTCGTCTCCGACGTCGTGAAGCTGGAGGTCAAGGACGGCCGGCTGGAGGCCCGCCGGCCCGTCTACGCCGGCAAGGCGCTGGCCACGGTGCGCTGGGAGGGCGAGCCGCAGATGGCGACGCTGCGGCCCAACGTGTTCGCGCTGGGGACTCCGGAGGCGGCACGCAAGTACGAGACGGTCACCGGTTCCGCCGACGTCAGCACGCGCCGCGCGCGCGTGCAGTCGGTGCAGGCGGGCGGGGCGGGGAAGGTCGAGCTGACGGAGGCGCAGATCATCGTTTCCGGGGGCCGCGGCCTCAAAGGGCCGGAGAACTTCCACCTCGTCGAGGAGCTGGCCGCGGCGCTGGGCGCGGCCGTCGGCGCCTCGCGGGCCGTGGTGGATGCGGGCTGGGTCGACCATCAGATGCAGGTCGGCCAGACCGGCAAGACCGTCTCTCCGACGCTGTACGTCGCGGCCGGCATCAGCGGCGCGATCCAGCACCTGGCGGGCATGTCGTCTTCCAAGGTGATCGTCGCCATCAACAAGGACGCGGACGCGCCGATCTTCAAGGTGGCCGACTACGGGATCGTGGGGGACGTGTTCGAGATCCTTCCCAAGCTGACCGCGGCCGCCAAGGAGCTTCGCTCGCGTTAGCACCGAGGCGTCCGCGCTTGTCCCGCGCGTGGTGCGGGCGCGAGGCGCGCGTCCTTGCTCCGGGCGCCGCGCATGATCTCATTGAGGACGGGGCTCGGGTCCCCAGCCCAGCCATCAGCAACAGGGAGTTGTATGCGCGACGCCCTCGCCGCGGACGCTGTTGCCTCGCGCCCTCCATCACTCGCGCCCATCACCCGGACATCCGGAGCGTCCGGAGAGGCTGACCGCGCTGCGCGACGGGATCCGGCGAAGCGGCCTCGAGCCGCGCGTCGAGCTCCTGGCTCCGCGCGACGCCACCCGCGAAGAGCTCCTGCGCGTGCATGCCGCCGAGCACATCGCGGCGGTCGCGGCCACCGCCGGGGGCGCCCGGCAATTCGATGCCGACACGCAGGCGGGCCCGCACTCCTACGCCGCGGCCCTGAAGGCGGCGGGCGCGGTGACGGACGCGGTCGAGCGCGTGCTGGACGGCCGGCTGGACCGCGCGTTCTGCCTCGTCCGTCCGCCCGGCCATCACGCGGAAGCGGACCGCGCGATGGGCTTCTGCCTCTTCAACAACGTCGCCGTCGCCGCCGCCCATGCCCTGGCGCGCGGGCTCTCGCGCGTCGCCATCGTCGATTTCGACGTGCACCACGGCAACGGGACGCAGCACACGTTCGAGTCGGACCGGCGCGTCCTCTACGTCTCGTCGCACGCGTATCCCTTCTATCCGGGCACGGGGGCGCTCGCGGAGACGGGGCGGGGCGAAGGCCGCGGGTTCACCGTGAACCTTCCCCTGCCCGCAGGCATGGGCGACGGCGAGTACGCGCGGATCTATCGCGACGTGGTCGAGCCCATCGGGCGGGCCTTCGAGGCGGATCTGATGCTCGTGTCCGCCGGCTTCGATGCCTTCGGCGGCGATCCGCTGGCCCCGATGGCCCTCACCGCGAGCGGCTACTCCGAGCTGGCCGCCGTGTGCCTGGCCATCGCGGCGGGCGCGGCGCAGGGACGCGCGGTGTTCGTCCTGGAAGGAGGCTACGACCTCCGGGGTCTGGCCGCTTCGGGTGCGGCCGTGATGCGTGCCCTCCTGGGCGATCCGACTCCGACGGTGGTCCCGACGGGGAGGGCGATCGACCCGCTGATCGCCGAGTACCGCCGCGCCTTCCAGCCATACTGGCCGATCCTGCGCGGCTGAGCCCTACTCGCGCGCGTTGCCGAGGGCAAGCCGGAGGCGCGCGATCTCGGCCTCGACGCGGTCGAGCCGATCGAGCGTGTCCGAGAGCTGCTCCTGCAGCCGCTGGTACTCATCGACGTCCCTGATGAGGGGCACGTTCGTCCGCGCGCGGAGCTGGCTCACGCGCTCGGTGAGGGCCTGGCGGCGCTGCTCGGCGCGGCTGAGGCGAGCGCGAAGGTCCGCCCGCGCATCTTCGTCGCGCGCGCCGGCCGTCGAGTCGCGGCGCAGATCCTCCGGCATCCGCTCCACGCCGACGGGGGCGGCGCGGACGTCGGGGTGAACGGCATAGACCTCGGCCGCCTCGCGCGACGCCGCCTGGCGCACGGGCGCGGCGCCGGCGTCCCGTCCGATGCTTGTCCGGCGCGCGGGGGCGCTGACCCGTGGGCCGGGCTCTGGCTTCGACATGCGCGCGGCCACGCGATCCGGCGCCCTCCTCGCCGGTGACGCGGACAGGGTGGTGTCGGGCACCTCCGCCGCCGGCGCTGAGGTGGGCGTGCCCTGGCCGCGGACGAGCCAGCCGCCGATGAGCAGGGCGCCCATCATCGCGGCCGCCACGCCCATTTTGGCCGCGCGCCCAATGCGGCCGCGCTGCGGCGCCGCAGAGATCGGTGGCGGACTCGCGGTGGCAGCGGGAGCGATCGCGGCGACCGGAGTGGGCAAACCCTCGACGCCGTCGCGCAGCGGAAGATCGACGAGGTCCCCCGGCTCGTTCCGCATCGAGGCGGCGTCGAGCTCGGAACCGTAGGTGGGGAGAGGGAGGCCGGCCAGCGATCGGTCGCACCGCGCGCAGCGGGGCGCGGCAGCGAGGCTGGGCGACTGGCAGAACGGGCAGATGTGGAACGCCTTCGACTCCATGCCTGGGCCAAGGTGCAATCCAGGTGCCACCACGAGGCGGCAGGAGCCTTCCGCGACCGCGTGTTAACATCTTCCCTTTGTCTGATTTGTCACCATGACCGATTATCGGTTCGACGACATCGAGCGGCGCTGGCAGGAGCGGTGGGCCGCGGGGCGTACCTTCGAGGTGACGGAGGATCCCGCCCGCCCGAAGTACTACTGCCTGGAGATGCTTCCGTACCCTTCCGGGGACATCCACGTCGGCCACGTCCGCAACTACTGCATCACGGACGTCATCGCGCGCTACAAGCGGATGCGCGGGTTCAACGTCCTCCATCCCATCGGGTGGGACGCCCTCGGCCTGCCTGCCGAGAACGCGGCCATCAAGCGCGGCGTCCATCCCGAGAAATGGACGCGCGACAACATCGCCGGCATGAAGCGCCAGCTCCTGCGGCTCGGGTTCAGCTATCCCTGGAGCCGGGAGATCGCGAGCTGCGACCCGGAGTACTACCACTGGAACCAGTGGTTCTTCCTCCGGATGCTCGAGCGCGGGATCGCCTACCGCAAGAAGGCGCCCGTCAACTGGTGCCCGTCCTGCCAGACCGTGCTCGCCAACGAGCAGGCCGAAGGCGGCGAGTGCTGGCGCTGCCATTCCAAAGTCGAAGAGCGGGAGATGGACCAGTGGTTCCTTCGCATCACGGCCTACCAGGACGAGCTGGTGGACGACATGGCGCAGCTCCCGCAGTGGCCGGAGCGCGTGCTCCAGCAGCAGCGCAACTGGGTGGGCCGCTCGCACGGGGCGGAGGTGGATTTCCCGGTCGAAGGCGGCGAGCCCCTCCGCATCTTCACCACCCGCATCGACACGATCTTCGGGGCGACGTTCATGGTGGTCGCGCCCGAGCACCCGCGCGTCGAGGAGTTCGTGCGCGGATCTTCGGACGAGGGAAAGACGCGCGAGGCCATCCAGCGCCTGCGCGGGCAGGACCGCCGGGCGCGACAGGCGGGGCAGGTCGAGAAGGAAGGTGTCTTCACCGGCCGCTCCGCCACCAACCCGTTCAGTCGCGAGCGCATCCCGATCTGGGTCGGCAACTTCGTCCTCACCGGCTATGGCACGGGCGCGATCATGGCCGTGCCCGGGCACGATGAGCGCGACTTCGAGTTCGCGCGGAAGTACGGCCTGCCCATCCGCGTCGTCATCCAGCCAAAGGACCGCGCCCTCGATCCCGCGGAGATGGAGGCGGCCTACGACGGTCCCGGCCGTACCGTGAACAGCGGCGCCTTCGACGGCCTCGACGGAGGCGAAGCCAGCCGGCGCATGACCGCGGACGCGGAGAAGCGGGGCATCGGCCGCGGGGCGGTGACCTACCGGCTCAAGGACTGGCTCATCAGCCGGCAGCGGTACTGGGGCACCCCCATCCCGGTCGTGTACTGCGAGAAGGACGGCATCGTCGGCGTTCCCGACGACCAGCTCCCGGTCGAGCTTCCGAAGGACGCGCCCTTCACGGGCGAGGGAGGCAACCCGCTCGAGAAGGTCCCCACCTTCGTGCAGGCCGTCTGTCCGCGCTGCGGGGGGCCCGCTCGGCGCGAGACGGACACCATGGACACCTTCGTGGATTCCTCCTGGTACTTCTACCGCTATCTCTCGCCCCACCGCGCGGAGGGGCCGTTCGATCCCACCGCCGTGCGCTACTGGTTTCCGATCGACCTCTACGTCGGAGGGATCGAGCACGCCATCCTGCACCTCGTCTACTCGCGCTTCTGGACGAAGATGATGCGCGACCTCGGCCTCGTCACCTTCGACGAACCGGTGACGCGTCTCTTCCCGCAGGGCATGGTGCACAAGGGCGGCGAGGTCATGTCGAAGTCGAGGGGCAACACGGTGGCGCCCGACGACATGATCAAGGCCTACGGCGCGGACACGCTGCGCCTCTACATCCTCTCCGTCGCCCCCCCCGAGGACGCCCTCGAGTGGAACGACCAGAACGTGGCCGGGGTGCACCGGTTCCTCCATCGCGTCTGGGGCCTTCTCGACCGCCACGCCGCGACCATCGCGGGGGAGACGCGATCGCCGGTGCCGGCGGAGCTCTCGCCGGTGGCGCGGTCTCTCCGGCGCAAGGTCCACCAGACCATCCGGCGCATCACCGACGATGTCGAGGAGCGGCTCAAGCTCAACACGGCCGTATCCGCCCTCATCGAGCTCGAGCATGCCATCGCGGACGCGGAGGGGGCGCTGGCCGAGACCAAGGAGCGGCCCGTCTTCCGCGAGGCGCTGGAGACGCTCGTCCTGCTCCTCAGCCCCTTTGCCCCTCACGTCGGGGAGGAGATGTGGGAGCGCCTGGGGCGGCGCTTCAGCGTCGTGGACCGGCCCTGGCCGGTCGCGGATGCGGGCATGGCCCGCGAGGACGAGCTCGAGCTGGCGGTCCAGGTGAACGGCAAGGTGCGGGGCCGCATCACGGTGCCGGCTCAGGCCGCGGAGGACGACGTGCGGCGGAAGGCGCTCGGCGACCCGAAAGTGGAGGAGCACACGCGGGGGAAGGAGATCGTGAAGGTGGTCGTGGTGCCGGGGCGGCTGGTCAGCGTGGTGGTCCGATGAGGCGGGCGGCGCGGTACGCCGGCGCGCTGTTGTCCCTCGCCGCCGCCGCCGGATGCGGCTACGCGCTGGTGGGGCGAGGCACCGTCGTCGATCCCACCATCAAGAAGATCGCGGTGCCCGTCTTCAAGGACTCCACGGGCAAGCCGGGCCTGGGTCAGAAGAACACGCAGAAGGTCGTCGAGGAGCTGCTCAAGCGCGGTCGCTTCGACGTCGTCCAGGAGCGCATCGGCGCGGACGCCATCATCGAGGGCGAGATCCTGCGCTACGACCAGACCCCGGTCGGGTTCACCGACGCCGGCGCCTCGCGCACGCAGGCCAACCGCTACGCCGTGACCCTGACCGCGCGCGTGCGCTACGTGAAGGTGGGACAGGACGAGCCGATCTGGGCCAACGATTCGTTCTCCTTCCGCGACGAGTACGACGTGGGCTCCGATCCCACGGCGTTCTTCGATCAGCAGGGCCAGGCGGTGGAGCGCCTCTCCACGTCGTTCGCGCGCAGCCTCGTGTCCGCCATGCTGGAGGCGTTCTAACGGCGCCCGGGAGACCGGCGGCCACGAGCGCGGCGGGGGTCCATGCCATCGTGGGCGCGGACACGTACCTGGCCGAGCAGGTCCTCGAGGAGCTGCTGGCGAGCTGGGTGGGCGGCGGCCGCGCCGATTCCGTCCAGGTCCTGCGCGGCGACGAGACGAGCTGGGGCCGCGTGCTGGAGGCCGCGCGCACGGGCTCGCTGTTCGCGTCGCGACGGGCGGTGGTCGTGCGCGGCGCGGACGGCCTGAAGGGCGAAGGCGACGAGCTGTCCGCCTATCTCGAGGATCCCAGCCCGGAAGCGCGGCTGGTCTTCATGGCCGTCAAGCCCGACAAGCGCCGCGTGGTGTGGAAGAAGCTGCTCGAGCGCGCGCAGTCCCATTCCGCGGAGCCCCTGAAAGGCCGGGCTGCCCGTGGTTACGTGGCCGACCAGGTGCGGCGGCGCAAGCTCGCCCTGCACGACGAGGCCTTCGAGGAGCTGTTCGAGCGCGTGGGACAGGACCTGCGCCGGCTGATGGGCGAGCTCGAGAAGCTGGAGGCCTTCGCGGAAGGTCAGAAGGGCCCCTTGAGCGCGGAGGAGGTCGCGGCCGTGCTCGGCCGGGGCCTCGCCCAGCCTCTCTACCGGATCGGGGACGCGTTCACCACGCGCCGGCGCGCCGAGCTGCTGGCGCTCATGGAGACCGTCCTGGAGGAAGGCGAGCCGCCGCTGAAGGTCCTGGCCACGCTGCACTACGCGGCGCGGCGCATCCGCGCCACCCGGGCCCTGCGTGACGCGCGGGTGCCGCGCGAGGCCCTGGCCACGCGCCTGGGCGTGCCGCCCTTCAAGGTGCAGGAGCTGATGGAGGCGAGCCGCGAGTGGACGGAAGCGGAGCTGGAGACGGCGGTGGCCGCGCTGAGCGAAGCGGACCGCCGGGTGAAGACGGGCGCGGATGCCCGCGCGGCAATCCTGGCGGCGGTGGTCGAGGCGACGGGGAAGGGGACGGGCGCTACCGGGACGCGGTCACGGCGTTGACGCGACGTGAGAGGCGGCTCTTGTACCGCGCGGCGGCGTTGTCGTGAATCACGCCCTTCTTCGCCGCCTTGTCGATCTCGCTGATCGTCTCCGCCAGGGCGCCCTTGACCGCGGCCGCGTCGCCCTTGGCGATGGCGCTGCGCAGCGACTTGATCTTGGTCTTGAGCCTGGACACGTTGCGGCGGTTGCGATCGCGGTGCTTGAGGCCCTGCCTCTGCTGCTTCAGGGCCGATGCGTGATGAGCCACTCCATCCCTCCTCTAACGGACGACAAACTCGCAGCTTACCGGAATTGACGGGCCAAGGCAAGGCACCCGTCTCGATGGTCCGGGCGGCGGGGATGGTCTCCGCCCTCACCCTCGTCTCGCGGGTCCTGGGCCTCGTCCGGGAGCAGGTGTTCGCGATGCTCCTCGGGGCCGGTGACTACGCGGACGCCTTCAACACTGCCTTCCGCCTCCCGAACCTGCTGCGGGACCTCTTCGCAGAAGGCGCGCTCTCCTCCGCCTTCATCCCGACCTACGCGCGAGCCATGGAGGAGGGGGGCAGGGCGCGAGCCCATCAGCTCTCGTCGCGGCTCCTGACCCTGCTCGCCGTCGCCCTCGGCGGCCTCGTGCTGATCGGCCTCGTCTTCGCCGCCCCCTTCGTGCACGCGCTGGCTCCGGGCTTCGCGGCCGTTCCCGGCAAGCTCGACACCACCGTTTCCCTCGCGCGGATCATGCTGCCGTGCCTGCCCCTCGTCGCGTTCGCGGCCATGACGATGGGGATGCTGAACGCTCAGGAGCGCTTCGCGATGCCCGCGGCGGCGCCGGCGATGTTCAACGTGGTCATCATCGGCTGGGCCGTGCTGCTGTGGGCCATGGGCTTCGGGCCGGCCGCGGTCGCGATGGGCTGGGCGGTGGGCACGCTTCTCGGGGCGGCCGCGCAGTTCCTCATCCAGGTGCCGCCCCTGTGGATGGACGGCTGGCGCTTCCGGCCGGAGTGGGCGCCGGACGATCCCGGGATCCGCGCCATCGCGTCGCTCCTGGCGCCGGCGACGGTCGGCCTCGCCGCCGTTCAGGTGAACATCTTCGTCAGCACCGTCTTCGCTTCTCGTGAGCCGGGGGCGGTGTCGTGGCTTCAGTACGCCTTCCGCATCCTGTACCTGCCGATCGGGGTCTTCGGCGTCGCCGTCGGCACCGTGGCCGCCACCGGCCTGGCGCGCCGCGCCGCGGCCGGAGACCTGGACGGGCTGCGCGAAACCCTCCGCCGGTCGATCTCCCTCGTCGCGTTCCTGACCGTCCCCGCTTCGGTCGGACTCATGGTGCTGGGCCGGCCGATCGTGCGGCTCTTGTTCGAGCGCGGCCGCTTCCAGGCTCTCGACACCGAGAACACGGCGACCGCGCTCGCGCTCTACGCGGTCGGCCTCGTCGCCTACACGGGCGTCAAGGTCCTGGCCCCGGCCTTCTACGCGCTGGGGATGCCGCGCGTGCCCCTCCTGGCCAGCGCGAGCGCCGTGGTCGCCAACCTTCTCGTCATCGCGATCCTGCACGCCGCCCTGGGCTTTCGCGCGATCGCTCTCGGGGTCGCCCTCGGATCGCTGCTCAACATGGCCGTGCTCGCCGCCGCCTTCGAACGCCGCGTGGGCGGACTGTTCACGCGCCCCCTCGCCGCCGGGCTCCTGCGCATGGCCCTGGGCGCGCTCGCGATGGCGCCCATGGTCGGGCTTGGCGCGCGGGCCATCGAAGCCCGTGTGGGGACGCATGGCCTCCTGGCCCAGGCCCTGGGCGGTCTGGTACCGGTGGCGATCGGGATCCTCGTCTATGCCGCGGCCAGCCGCCTCCTGCGCCTGCCCGACGCCCATGCGCTCACGATCGTCCTGGGGGCCTGGGTCAGCGGAGAGGAGCGGCGGTAGGGACCTCCCCTGGCTGGTACCCGACGTATCGTCACCAACGCGTGCGGCGTGCTACCGTCCCGCTCGTCCCACGCGCAGGAGAGGAGGTCCGATGTCACGAGGCTGGACCGGCGGCGCGGCCCTGATCGCGCTCTCGCTCGCGGGCGGGGCCAGCGCCCAGGATTCGTCGAACCTGCCCCCCGCCGAAAAGTACGGCCTGCGACTTCAGTACCGTGAGTTCCGGCCGTCCCTCACCGGCCAGGCCCAGAAGGGTTCCGGCGACACATCGGGCTCACTCATCGACGTGACCGACGACCTCGGGATCGCCGACAAGCGCACGTTCGACGTGCGGGGCACCCTCCAGTTCAAGAAGGGATGGAAGATCCGCGGCTCCTATACGCCGCTCAAGTACAGCGGAGACACCGAGGTCCCGAGAACCTTCACCTACGGTGACACCCGCTACGAACGCTTCGAGCGCGTGGTCACCTCGATCAAGGGTGCGTACTACAGCGCCGACCTCGAATGGGACTTCCTCAAGGGGCCCCACGGGTTCCTGGGCGCCGTCGTGGGGGCCAAGATGTTCGACGTCGACGCTTCCCTCGTCAACGCGTCGATCAATGCCCGCGAGGTGGACACCATCACGGCGCCCGTGCCCGTCATCGGGCTGGCCAGCCGCCTCTATGCCGGGCGGGTCAGCATCGAAGGCGAGGTCGCCGGGCTCAGCGCGGGCAGCCGCGGCAGCATGCTGGAGGCGGAGGGCTCCGTGCGCCTGCACATCTCCGATCGCCTGGCCGCCATGGGCGGATACCGCCACCTGACGCTCGACGGCAAGGACGGCAAGGACCAGGTGAAGCTCAAGCTCGGCGGGTGGCAGTTCGGGCTCGAGATCAGTCTCTAGGGTGGGCGGGCGCGTGGGCGCGCGCGGGGACCGGGACCGCGTCGACGCCGACTACCTCGACCACCTGCGGGTGGAACGCGCGCTCTCGCCCCATACGCTGGAGGCCTACGGGCGCGACCTGGCGCGCCTGCGGGCCTACGCGCAGCGGAAAAAGCGCTCCCTCCTCGACCTGCGGCAGTCCGATTCGCGGTGCGCGAAGGACGGCTCGAGACCGATCCCATGGAGAACCTCCGCGCGCCCCGCGCCTTCGCCGCGCTGCCCCGGTATCTCACGCCCGCGCAAGTGGAGGCCCTGCTCGCCGCGCCCGACGTGGCCACGCCGCTCGGCCGGCGCGACCGCGCGATCCTCGAAGTGCTCTACGCGACGGGCCTGCGCGCGTCCGAGCTGACCTCGCTGCGCGCCGACGATCTCGACCTCGAAGTCGGCATCCTCACCTGCTTCGGCAAGGGCCGGAAGGAGCGTCTCGTCCCCATGGGGGGAGAGGCGCGCCGCTGGGTCGTCCGCTATCTGGACGACGCGCGCCCGGAGATCGCCGGCGGCGCCGGCGCGGCCGAGCTCTTCCTGAACCATCGGGGAGGGCGGCTCACGCGCATGGGGCTCTGGGGCATCGTGCGCCGCCATGCGGTCACGGCGGGAGTGCAGGCAACGCTGACGCCGCACGTGCTGCGTCATTCCTTCGCGACCCACCTGCTGGAAAGGGGCGCCGACCTGCGCGCGCTACAGGCCATGCTGGGCCACGCCGACATCTCGACCACGCAGATCTACACGCACATCACGCGCGAGCGGCTGCGGAAGGTGTATGACCAGTTTCATCCGCGCGCCTGACCCGTCTCCGTCTCCGTGCCCGTCCGTTTGCGATCACGCGTCTGTCATAGTGGATTGACCCTCCGCGGAGGCGGGTGATACCCTACCTCCTTTTGGGAAGGGCCAAGGTGGCCTGACCTAGGGCCACACGACGTCCGGAGGACACAGGATGGGAAAGAACGGCCGGCACCTCTTCACTTCGGAGTCGGTGACCGAAGGCCACCCCGACAAGATCGCCGACCAGATCTCCGACGCCATCCTGGACGCGCTCCTATCCCAGGACCCTTACAGCCGCGTGGCCTGCGAGACCGTCGTCACCACCGGCCTGGCCTTCATCGCGGGGGAGATCACCACCAAGGCCTACGCGGACCTGCCCACGATCGTGCGCGACACGATCAAGGGCGTGGGCTACACCCGCGCCAAGTACGGCTTCGACTACGAGACCTGCGGCGTCATCTCCGCCATCCATGAGCAGTCGCCCGACATCGCCATGGGCGTGGATCCCGGGGGCGCGGGCGACCAGGGCCTGATGTTCGGCTTCGCCTGCAACGAAACGGAAGAGCTGATGCCGCTGCCCATCATGCTCGCGCACAAGCTCACGCGCCGGCTCAGCCAGGTGCGCAAGGACGAGATCCTCGACTACCTGCGCCCGGACGGGAAGAGCCAGGTGACGGTCGAGTACGACGGCGGCCGGCCGGTGCGGGTCGAGGCCGTCATCGTCTCCGCCCAGCACTCCAACCTCGTGAAGATGGAGACCGTGCGCGAGGATATCCTCGAGAAAGTCATCCACGCCGTCATCCCTTCCAACCTCCTCGATTCGAAGACCAAGTACTTCATCAATCCGACGGGCCGGTTCGTGGTGGGGGGACCGCAGGGCGACTGCGGCCTCACCGGACGCAAGATCATCGTCGACACCTACGGGGGCGTGGGCAGCCACGGCGGCGGCGCCTTCTCGGGCAAGGACCCGACGAAGGTGGACCGCTCGGCCTCGTACATGGCGCGCCACATCGCCAAGAACATCGTGGCCGCGGGGCTGGCCGACCGCCTCGAGCTGCAGATCGCCTATGCCATCGGCGTGCCGGACCCGGTCTCGGTCATGGTGGACACCCAGGGCACGGGCAAGCTGGAGGACACGAAGATCGTCGACGCGGTGCGCGAGATCTTCCCTCTCACCCCCAAGGGCATCATCGAGTACCTCAATCTGCGCCGCGCCATCTACAAGAAGACGGCTGCCTACGGACACTTCGGGCGCAACGAGGAAGAGTTCACCTGGGAGCGCACGGACAAGGCGAGCGGCACGCCAGATGAGCCAGAGGTCACAGCCATCAATCGCATGACCAGACCACGGGCCCGTCACGTCCTTCTCGTCCTCGTTCTCCTCGGGCTGCTCGCCTGGGGCATCCACGTGGCGCGGTGGAAGGCGCTGCCGGTGGTGGGGGAGCAGGCACATGACGGGTACCAGCGCGTGTCCGGCGTCGTCCATGTGCACACGACGCTGTCCGATGGCGCCGCCACCCCCGACGAGGTGATCGCGGCCGCGCGCGCGGCCGGCCTCGACTTCGTCGTGATCACCGACCACAACAACCTGGACGCCAAGAAGTGGGAGGGTTACCACGACGGGCTGCTCGTCATCGTGGGCACGGAGGTCTCCACGACCGTGGGCCATGTCCTGGGGCTGGGGATTCCGGATCCCGTCTTCCGCTTTTCCGGGGACGCGCAGGATGCGCTCGACGACATCGCTGCCCTTGGGGGCGCCGCCTTCGCCGCCCATCCCACCTCGCCGCGTTCCGACTTCAAGTGGACGGGCTGGGACTTGCCGGGATCCTGGGGACTCGAAGTCGTCAACGGCGACAGCCAGTGGCGTGCCGCGGGGTGGTTGCGCCTGGCGCTCACGCTGGCCCTCTACCCCCTGAACCGCGAGTACGCGCTGCTGGGCAGCCTGACTCCGTCCACGGAAGCGCTCGCGCGCTGGGACGCGCTGCTCGCGCGCCGTTCGGCGTCGGCGATCGCGGGTGCGGACGCGCATGGGCAG
The DNA here is from genome assembly GCA_003222295.1 of Acidobacteriota bacterium. Lineage (GTDB taxonomy): Bacteria > Acidobacteriota > Vicinamibacteria > Fen-336 > Fen-336 > AA29. The sequence goes on from QHVP01000356.1 coordinate 13,498, forward strand.
GTCCCGGTGCGCAAGGACCGGACGCTGCGTTTCCCGTCATACGTCTCGCTCTTCAGGCTGGCCCGCAATCACGTCCTTCTGAGCCGGCCCCTCACCGGCGATGCGAGCGTGGACGGTCCCGCCATCGTGCGCGCGCTCGCGCTCGGCCGCAGCTTCGTGGGCCTGGATGCGCTGGCTCCCGCCGACGGCTTCTCCTTCACGGCGGGGGGCGGCCCCGACCCGGCGCGTATCCCGTGGTCGATGGGGGACGTCGTTCCGCCGGAGCCGGGTCTCCGGCTGCGCGCGGGCGGCCGGCTTCCGGAGCGGACGCACCTCACGCTGCTGCGCGACGGCCGCCCGATCGCGGAGGCCGAGCGCGTCATCGCCGCCGCGGTGCCCGGGCCCGGCGTCTACCGCGTGGAGGCGCGGCTGCCCGGATGGGACGTCCCGTGGGTCGTCTCGAATCCGATCTCGGTGTTCACGGCGGAGGCGGCCAAGGCCCGCAGCGTCGCGGCCGCCTGGCCCCCGCCGACGCCGGCGCCGCCGGCCGTGCGTGTGATCGATTCCTTCGACACGCCCACGACCTTCCATCCCGAGTTCGACCCGTCATCGGCGATGGCGGCGGACGTGATCGCGCCCAAAGCGGGACCGGACGGCACGAGCGCGGCCCGCATCGACTTCCGCCTGGGCGCGCCCGGCCCCGGCCGCCCCTACGTCTGGTGCGCGCTGGTGAGCCGCGAGCCGCGCGATCTGAGCGGGATGCACGGGCTCGTGTTCTCGATCCGCGGCGACCGCCCGTACCGGGTCTGGGTGCAGGTGCGGGACGCGATCCCGGCCTCCGCGGACGACGGGACGGAATGGTGGTTCGCGTCCGTGCGCACGGAGACGGACTGGCGGCGCGTGGCCGTGCCCTTCGCGCGCCTCCGCTCGTTGAACCCGAAGACGGACGGCAAGCTCGACCTGGACAAGGTCCGCCAGCTCGTCTTCGTCATCGACCAGGGCGCGGACAAGCCGGGCACGCAAGGCTCGATCCTGCTCGACGATCTCGGCGTCTACTGAGCGCCGGTGTCAGCGCTTGCGATCGCCGTCGAGCGACAGCCGCCCGGTCTCGTCCTCGGCCAGGCTCAGGGCGCCGGCGTCGGCCGACGCCAGCGACAACTGGCCGGGCGAGGCGCCGGGCAGGCGCGATTGGATCGCGGCCACGGCCTGGCGAGCCGCCCGGCGGGTGGCGTCGTCACGGTATTGGGTCTCGATTTCCTTCAAGGGCAGCACGGCCGCCGCGGAGCCGACGCGGCCGAGCGCCCCGGCGGCGGCCACCCGTAGCGCGAGAGTGTCTCGCTCGAGGGCGGCCAGCAGCGGCGCCTCGGCCCCCGGGAGACCCGTCTCGCCCAAGGCCCGCGCGGCCGTGACGGCGAGCTCACCGTTTTCAATCGCCAGCACCTTCGCGATCACCGGGACCGCAGTCGCGTCCGCGCGACGACCGAGGGAGGCCAGGCACTCGTGCGCCGTCTCCGTACGCCGGGATCGCAGGGCCCGGCCGAGGATCTCCTTCGCGTCCTCGATGGTCAGGTGATCGTCCAGGGCCGCGATGGCACGCCCAGCGGCGACGTCGTCTGCGTCCTCGCGTCGCGCGACCTCGAGCAGCGTCGACCGTCCCTCATCGCCGAGGGCGATGGCGGCACGGGTCCGTACGTCGTCGCTGGGATCGCCGCAGGCCGCTCGCGTCGTCTCGCGCGTCGCAGGGGCGTCCGGATACTCGCGGACGAGGGCAAGGAGGTTCTCGCGGCGCACCCGCGGCTCGCGATCGGTGGTCGCGTTGTGGGCGAGCTGGCCGGCCGTATCGGCGGGCCAGCGCAAGCGGTGCGCGGCGTCGAGGAGGAGGGGGAGCGTGCGCGAGAGGAGCAGCCCGTGACGCGCCGGAGAGTTGAGCCCCTGTATGACCACGCCCCGCAGCTCGCCGCCGACGATCTCCAGGTCGACCTCGACCAGCAGGGTGCACAGCAGGGCGCGCGTGTCGCGGCTGAGGACCGCGCGCACGATCGTGCTGGGCCCGGTCACGTAGAAGTCGTCGTCGAACTCATCGTCGCCGGTCTCGATCTCCCTGGCCCCGCGCTGCTTCGCCCACGCGGTGACTCGGGTCTCGGGCGAGAGGCTGAGGCTCACGATCCCGCGGTCGGGTGCGTCGACGACGATGCGCGTGCCCCGCCTCTCGTCATCCCGCTCGGACCACGTTTCGAACCGCACGCGCAGGCCGCGCGTGAGCTCGTTGGGGCCGGCCATCCAGATCGAGCCGCTCATCCGGCTCAGATGACAGGCCTCGGCCGCCATCGACCAGGAATCGGGCGGGGCGGATCGGGGCAGACGGTGAGCGACCCAGAGGACGGCTCCGACCATGCCCACCAGGGAGGCGCCGAGGGCGAGGGCCATGAGCTCGGCGCCGCTCACCGAGCTCTCACAAGAGGCGCACGACCGGCTCGTTGCTCATGAGCTCGCGCCGCGTCAGCAGATCCTGAACGGTCGCCACCAACCAGCGCTCTGCGTTCACGGCGAAGGAGATCTCCAACCGCGGACGCCGATCGCGTGGCGAGTGCGGTGGGTCCAGATAGCCGAGGGTGGGCGCCGCTTCGTTCAGCGGCACCACGACCTGGGCGTCTCCGGTCGTCCCGCCGACCTTGTGGAGATCACCGGCGGCGTCCCATACGAACCGGCGATCCCGGCCGTCCCCGCGCGATATCTCACAGATGAGGAGCTTGAAGGTCGTCTCCTCCACGCCGAGCGAGCAGGTGGGCACGAGCTGCCGCTTCCAGAACCCTGCCGGAGTGGGGAATCGCGTCCCCCGTGGGATGACAACGGTGTGCTGGGCCGCACCCGTGGTCACATCGTGCGTCACGAACGCGTAGTCATGGACGATGAAGTCGCGGGCGGCCATGCGGTCGGCGGCGAAGGCGGCCGCGCCGTACGCCACCGCCTCGAACGGCTGCCAGGCGCGGAGCCGGCGACGCTCGAAGCGCTGCTCGAGCAGGGGATAGACGCCGGGCAGGAGTGTGGACCCTCCGACGAGGAGGACGTCGTCGATCGTGCCCGCGCCGACGCGTGCCTGTTCGAGGACTTCGTCCAGCGAGACGGTCAGGCTGCGAAGGAAGCCGTTCTCCTCGAGCACTCGCGTGAGCCGCGCGCGTGTGAAGGGGAGGAAGCCGCTTCCGGGCCGGCCGCGCGCCTCGCGCGACGCACCCGGCGGGGTGAAGAGAAACTCCGCGCTTTCGTCGAAGAAGACCGCTTCCTTGACCCGGCAGGCCTCCGCCAGCATCAGGCGGCGCCACAAGCGGGTGGACTCGTCGTCGGGCGAATCCTCGAGGGGCCGTCCGATCTCCCGGCAGAGGTCCGCCAGCACCCATCCGTCCACCGCATTGCCGCCCAGCTCACGGCCGCGCTTGGCCAGGACCGTCGCCTGGCCGCTGAGCGATCCCTGTGGCGAGAGGCGGACGACCACCACGTGCATGGTCCCCCCGCCGATGTCGACGACGAGCACGGTCCGATCCTCGGTGAGGCTCAGCCCGTAACCGAGGGCGGCCGCCACTGGCTCGTCGACGAAGCGGACCCGACGCACGCCCAGGCGTCGGAGGATCGCCTGCACCTCCGCGCGGTAGGTCTCGAATGCGGTCACCGGGGACGTGACCACGACATCCCGCGGCCGGCGGCCGGTCGCGCGTTTCACCTCGCGCAACAGCTCGCGCAGGAACGCGTGAGCGGCCTCCCGCGCGGTCACCTCGGCCCGGCCGATGCGAGCCAAGGGCCTGAGTGATTCGGTGGCGAGGGCGGGTTTGAACGTGGGTACGAAAGACGAGTGCGCCACTCCGTAGTTGCGGTCGAGGGCCGGGCGCCCGATCCGCGCGCGACGGCCGAGGAAGACCCGGCGCTCCAGGGGCGGCCAGCGTCCGACGCGGTCGAGGAGACCAGGACGATCGAGCAGGTCGACGGCGGAGGGCACGAGACGCGGGGCTTCCAGGGGCTCCCGGCCTGCGCGGTCGCGGCAGATCGCGGGCAGGTCCACCAGCCGCGGCCGGCCCATCTCGTCGTCCCATTGGGCGATCCCGGTGTTCGTGGTTCCGAGGTCGAGCGCCCAGGTCCCCATGGCGGCCACTCTAGGAGTCGTGGCCGGCCAAAGCAACGGTCAGGTCGCGCTCTGGAGAGCCATTCTTGACACGGCCGGCCATGCCGGTCTATCCTTTCATCCGGATTGACTGATGGCTTCTGAGCGGCGCGCCCTGGCCGCCTCCTCTCCGCGCCGGCCGGAGGCCCTGCTGGGCTGGATGGAGTCGCTGGCCGACCCCACCCGCCTGCGTCAGCTGCGGCTGCTCGAGCGGCACGAGCTCGGGGTGGCCGAGCTGTGCGACATCCTGCAGCTCCCGCAATCGACGGTCAGTCGGCACCTCAAGGTATTGGCCGACGAAGGATGGGTGCGCAGCCGGGCGCAGGGAACCACCAACCTCTATCGGATGGACATTGGCGAGGCGGATCCGGCCGCGCGCCGCCTGTGGACGCTGACGCGCGAGCAGACCGACGACTGGGCGACGGTCGCGCAGGACCAGCTCCGGCTCACGCGGCGCCTGGCCGAGCGGGAGCCGAACCAGGGCTTCTTCGCGGGCGCCGCCGGCCGTTGGGATCGCTTGCGCGAGGAGCTGTACGGGAAGACCTTCACGCAGGAGGCGTTCCTCGGCCTGCTGCCCGCGGAATGGATCGTGGCCGATCTCGGCTGCGGCACCGGCCAGGTGACGGAGGCGCTGGCGCCTCATGTGCGGCGTGTGGTGGGCGTCGATCAGTCGGCCGCGATGCTGAAGGCGGCGCGGCGGAGGACGGCCGGGCTCGACAACGTGGAGCTCAAGCAGGGGAGCCTCGAGGCCCTGCCCCTCGCCGCCGGGACCTGCGACGGCGGGCTGCTGCTCCTGGCCCTGACCTACGTAGAAGATCCGGCCGCGGTGCTGGGCGAGGCCGCGCGCGTCCTTCGCGCGGGGGGACGGCTCGTGGTGACGGATCTCCTGCGGCACGACCGCGAGGAATTCCGGCGGGAAATGGGCCAGCTCCGGCTCGGTTTCGACCCACGGGAAATGGAACGCCTGCTGGTGGCCGCCGGCCTGGACGACGTCCGCGTCCGGCCACTGGCGCCGGATCCGGAAGCAAAGGGGCCGGCCCTTCTGCTGGCCACCGCGACACGCAATCCGCGAATCGTAAGGAGGACTTGATGACGACGACGACGAATCCGGCCGCGGCCAAGGCGTCCCTCGAGCACCAGGTGGCGGACCTCAAGCTGGCGGAGTGGGGCCGCAAGGAGATCACGCTCGCGGAGCAGGAGATGCCCGGCCTCATGGCCGTGCGCCGCGAGTACGCGGCCGCGCAGCCCTTGAAGGGCCAGCGCGTGATGGGCAGCCTCCACATGACGATCCAGACCGC